>JAPLTR010000985.1 GCA_026398065.1 Verrucomicrobiota bacterium
CTACTCGAGCTACGGCGACGAGAACGAGGTGATGAAACCCTCGGGCAAAAAGAAGATCATGATCCTTGGCGGCGGGCCCAACCGCATCGGCCAGGGCATCGAGTTCGACTACTGCAGCGTGCATGCGAGCTTCGCGCTCCGTGAAATGGGCTACGAGAGCGTGATGGTGAACTCGAATCCCGAGACAGTCTCGACGGACTACGACACGAGCGACCGTCTCTACTTCGAGCCGCTCACGCTCGAGGATGTGCTGGAAATTTATCAGCAGGAAAAATGTGACGGCGTGATCGTGCAGTTCGGCGGCCAGACGCCGCTCAACCTCGCGACCGCGCTGAAGAAAAACGGCGTCCACGTCATAGGCACTTCGCCCGAGAGTATCGAGATGGCCGAGGACCGGAAACAGTTCTCCGCCATCCTCGACAAGACCGGCCTCAAGTCGCCCGCCAACCGCACGGCGATGAACGAGGCCGACGCGCTCAAGGCCGCCCACGAGATCGGCTTCCCGGTGCTGCTCCGCCCGTCCTTCGTGCTCGGCGGCCGCGGCATGTTCATCGTCTACAGCGAGGACGAGTTCAAATCCGTCGTGCGCCAGGCGTTCGACGTGATGCCGGACAAGCCGGTGCTCATCGACAAGTTCCTCGAGGACGCGATCGAGCTCGACGTCGACTGCATCTGCGACGGCGAGATGTCCGTGATCGGCGGCATGCTCGAGCACATCGAGTTTGCCGGCGTGCACTCCGGCGACGCCGCGATGGTGATGCCGCCGCACACGCTGCCCGCCTCGATGTTGAACACCGTCCGCAAGGCCACCCACGAGCTCGCGCGCGAGCTGAAGGTGATCGGCCTGATGAATGTGCAGTTTGCGATCAAGGACCACGAACTCTACGTCCTCGAGGTGAACCCGCGTGCCTCGCGCACTGTGCCGTTTGTGGCGAAGGCCATCGGCGTGCCGCTGGCGAAGCTCGCCGCCAAGGTCATGACCGGCTCGAAGCTCAAGGACCTCGGCTTCACCCAGGAGCAGACCCCGAAGCACTGGTGCGTGAAGGAGGCGGTGTTCCCCTTCGTGCGCTTTCCCGGCTCCACGATTGCGCTCGGGCCCGAGATGCGCTCGACCGGCGAGGTCATGGGCATCGACGACGATCTCGGCGTGGCCTTCGCGAAGGCGCAGGCCGCCGCCAAGCCCGGCCTCCCGGTGAAGGGCAACGTGTTCCTCTCCGTGAAGGACGCCGACAAGGCCCGCGCGGTGGACATCGCGAAGCGCCTCGAGGGCTTCGGCTTCGCCATCTACTCGACCAGCGGCACGGCCGACACGCTCGCCGCCGCGGGGGTGAAGGTGAAGAAGCTCGCCAAGATCCAGGAAGGCCGCCCCAACGCGGTCGACCTGATCAAGAACGGCCAGATCCAGATGGTGATCAACACGCCCGGCGGCATGATCCCGCGCCGCGACGAGAACGCCATCCGCTCGGCGGCCTACGCCCACAACGTGTGTATCATGACGACCATTACGGGCGCCATGGCTGCGGTGCAGGGCATCGAGGCCCTGAAGAGCAAGTATGTCGGCGTCCGCCCGATTCAGAAGTACAAGGGCAACGTCAACGTGGTGCGCTGAGCTTCGACGCCCGATGGGTGACCGCACGCATGAGCGTGCGGTCCGTGTGGGCGTAACGGCAGGGCGGGCATTCAGCCCGCCTTTTTTGCGAGCGGCTGGTGGCCGTGAGCGTGAGCGAGTGGATTCGGTGAGTAGCTACGAGCGCCAGCGAGTGGTATGGCGGATGCCTCGCTCGGGACAAACCGACACGCGCTCACGCTCGCAGCTACTGCCAGCGGAGGCTCGCTGCTTATTTCCCCGCCGCGTACTCCGCGTAGCGCGCGGCCACCTGGCCGGCCTGCTCGTCGCCGCTGTGGAAATAGAAACGGTACTTGAGCGTGAGCGTGCCGCCGGCGGGGATGGTGTGGTCGCCGATGTTGGCCGGGAGGGGCTTTTCCTTCGTGCCCTCGAAATCGTGCTGGCCGAAAGGGTTCGCGGTGAAGAGGCCGTAGTCGCGCGCCATCCACCACGTCGGGTGGCGGAGATTCTGCGGGTGGTCGAAGAGCGCGATGCCGTAGGTCTTGCCGTTCTTCTCGGCGAAGTAGTCGCACCAGTCGGCGCGCGTGCCCCAGGCCTTGGCGTCGCGGTCGCCCTTGGCGGTCACGATGTGGCCGGCGCCGGCGGAGACCTGGTTCTTGTGCGGCAGCGTCATCCACTGCGGGACGCGGATGGCCATGGTGCCGTCCTTGTTGTCGCCCATGACGAGCGGGGCGGCGGGGGTGGCGTGGATCGTGACCTCGTAGTCGATCATGCGGGTGTCGCCCGCGGCGCGGAAGCGCAGGGTGGTCTCGTCGGTGGCGATGAGCTTGCCGTCCGGTGACTCCCAGCGGTTCTTCGTCCTGATCACGCCGACCTTGCCGCTGGACGTTTCGACGAGTCCGTCGTGCACGGTGTTGCCCTTGGGAAACTTGGTGCCGGAGGTGCCCTCGTTCCAGAAATCGATCTTGTTCACGTCGCTGTGCGCGAACATCAGCGCGCGGTGATGCTTGTGGTCCACGTCCTCGCCGGGCGTGGCTTTCATCGGAAAATCGCGCGTGAGCGGCATGCCGTCCGGGGCCAGGATCGGGTAACAATAGGGGCGCGAGGCGCCCTTGAAGATGTATTCCGTGAAGAGCTGGCCGCCGACCTCGACGCGCACGCGGTCGTCGAGGCGGGTGAGCTTCACGGCCGAGTCCGCCGCGCGGGCGGCGACGCCGACGGAGGCGAGCGCGGACAGGATGAGAAGGAGGCGAAACGATTTCATGGGTGGGTCGGGGGCAAGACGGGAGGGAAGGCCGGAGGGTGCTCAACTTTTCGGGGTGAGCGGCGTGTAGTAGTAGACCACGATGTAGGTGCAGGGCGTCGTGCCGGCGTTGCGCAGGAAGGTCGTCGCGCCTGCGGCGAAGAAGATCACGGAGCCCGGTCCGCCGGTCTTCGACTGACCGTCCCAGTGGGCCTCGAGGGTGCCCTCCTTCACCACGATGACCTCCTCCTGTTTGTGCCGGGAGGGTTCGCCGCTCTTTTCACCGGGGTTCAGCGTGGTGATGTGGCAGTGCAGCTTGTCGACGGTGGCGGTCGGGCCGTCGAACACGTCGCGGCGGGCGCCCTTCGGCGTGGGGATGACCGTGAGTTTTTCCCAGTCGTGGAGATTGGAAAGGAGATGGGCGGCGGGGGCGGCCGGGGCGGGGACGGTGGATTTCGGAGTTTGGGCGGGGAGCATGGGGGAGAGCGCGAAGAGCGCGGCGAGGGCGAGGTGGGGTTTCATGGGGTGGGTTTGGAAGCGGAACAGCGGGTCACAGAGGACACGGAGGAAGGAAGGCGGAGGTCACAGAGAAAAAGTAGGACAAATGGTTAGGGCCGGCTCCGTGGACTCCGTGCCTCCTCCGTGTCCTCGGTGACACAATGCCATGGCCGTTCCCTGGTTCATCTCGCCGCCGGGCGCGAGCGGGCGAGGGCCGCGTCGAGTTCGGCCTCGGTGGGGAAGCGGTCGAAGGTGCGCGCGACGGGTTTGCCGAGCAGGTGTTTGTCCGCGAAATCGAGCATCGCCGCCCAGTCGTCGGCGGTGAAGGCGTGGGCGTGCTGCGCGTAGTTGACGCCGACGCGGTCGGTGGCGTGGAAAAGCTGATACGCGGGGCGCGCGCCGAGCACCGACTGGCGGACGGCCTCCGGGAGCGAGATGGTGTCGGCGTCGCCTTCGAGCGCGATGAAGGGCCGCGGCGCGCAGAGGGCGAGGAACCAGTGCTGGTCGAACGGGAGCTTTTCCTTCTGCCCCCAGAACTCGTGGAGGTTGGGCGACCACCAGTTCGGGTATTTCCGCTCCATGATGTCGAGCGTCTCGCTGTTGCGCGGACCGGCGAAACGATACGCGCCCACGCCACCGCCGCCCGTGACGACGGGCGCGCCCATCAG
>JAPLTR010000862.1 GCA_026398065.1 Verrucomicrobiota bacterium
GGGACTCCGACTGCCAGCCCGGCGGCCCGGGCCGCGCTGGGGGCGGCTTTCCCGGGGGCGTCGGCCGACCTCGCGCTGGCGCTCGCCACCGGGCTCGCGAAGTCCGACGCCGGGGCCGCCGACCTCCTCGACCTGGCCCTGGCGGGGCGGGTGCGGCCCGCGCTGCTGCGCCACCGCTATGTTGCCTTGGCGCTCGAAAAACGTTCGCCGGCCCTGCGCGAGCGGGCGACGGCGCTGACGAAAGCGCTCCCGGCCGAGGATGCGCGGCTCGACGCCCTCGTGGCCGCGCGCGTCGGCGCGCTGGGCAGTTTCAAGGCCGACCGTGCGCACGGGGCCGCGGTATTTGCGGCGAACTGCGCGGTCTGTCATCGTTTCAAGAGTGCGGGCGGGAATCTCGGGCCGAGCCTCGATGGCATTTCGTCGCGCGCGCTGCCCCGGCTCGTCGAGGACATCCTCGATCCCAGCCGCAATGTGGACCCCGAGTTTCGCCTGACCGCGGTGACGCTGAAAAACGGCGAGACCAAGACCGGGATGAACCACCGCACCGAGGGCGACCGCGTCCTGTGGCGCGATCCGGCGACCACGCAGGACGTGGTGGTGGCCAAGGCCGACGTGACGGAGATTGTGCCTTCGGCGGTCTCGCCCATGCCCGCGGCGTTCGAAACGCTGCTGAGCGAGCAAGATTTCGCCGACCTCCTCGACTATCTCCGCGCGCCGGGAAACTGATCCGCTCCCGTCCGACCGGATCGTTATTTTTTCTTCGGAGCGGGGACGGGGGCCGGCACGCCGGATTCGACGACCGTCGGCACCCCCACATCGACGGTGCCCTCCCGGACGGGGCGGCGGGTGAGGATCTCGGGCTCGGACATTTCCTTGCCGAAGAAGGGCGCGGCGCTGGCGATGAGGGTCGGGAGCGTCTGCTCCTGGGAGACGCCCTGGGCGGCCACGGTCATACGCGTGCGCCACAGCAGGACACGCTGGTTTTTGGCCAGCGACGAGTAGTCATAGGCGGAGGCGACAACGTAGTAGACATCGGCGGCGGTCTGATCGAGGAGGAACTCGTTTTTGGCGCTCTTCAGCTTGAAGAGATTCACGGGGTTCGCGAACTCCAGCTGGGCCGCGCCGAGGATGGGCTCGATGCCCGGGACCGTGCCGGAGGGATCGATGCGGGCGGGAGGGTTGGCCATCGCCATGGAGTCGGCCTGCACAAAGAGCTCCAGCATCTCCTTGGCAAACTTCTCGCCGCCCACGAGCGCGGCGCGGTCGAGGAGGTTGCGGGCGACCTGGTTGCCGGAGAGCGAGGGATTTTCGTCGTCGCCCTCGACGAGGAGGTTGTGCGAGCCCCAGACAAACATGATCGCCACCGACGGCGCGGTGGCGGGCGCCTTGGCCGGGAGGTAGCCGTTGGCGGCGAGGGCGTGGGTGAGGATTTTTTCGACCTGCTCGGGCGAGAGGGTTTTCTCCCTGCCGGGCGCGTGACCGAGGGCGCGGTAGCCGCCGGACTGCGCGATGAAATACGCCGGTTTGGCCGGGGAGACGGGCGGACGTTTTTTGCCGGCTGCGGTCATCTCGGTGATGACGGTGAGATCGAGCTGGGGGTTCTTTTGGAACGATTTCGGGAGGAGTGAGAAGACCCATTGCGACTCGCCGGACTTCTTTGCGGGCTCCGCGGGTTTGGCGGACTCGTCGGCTGCCGCCGCGGCCCAAGTGAGGACCGGAAGCGCGAACAGGAGTGCGGGGCGGAAGCGGACGATCATGGCGAACGGTCACGGTCCTACACCCTCGATGGCGGAGAGGGAACGCAAAAGGACTCGGTCCGTCCGATCAGGTGCGCAGGACCCAAGCGGACGGCCGACCGATTCAATTCGCGCTCCAGATAGTCCGCTTATTTTTTGACCAGTGCCGGGTCCACGCCGAGGGTGCCGGTGAGGGTCTCGAGGTAGCCGGGGGCGCGGGCGGCTTTGGCGGCGGCGAGGGTCGTGGCGAGACGGGCCTCGATACCGAACTGGACCGCGACATCGGCGTAGTTGGTCCGTGCGAGGAATTTCTCGAGATAGCCGGCCTGGGTCTCCCAATGGTGCGCGTCGCGCTGCTGCTGCGCCGCGAGGCGAGCGCGATACCAGTCGCTGGCGAGGAGCGATTCGCGGGTGAAGAGCGCGCGGAAGGCGGGCGCGTCGGGGCCGTGTCCTTCCCACGTGCCATCGCGCATGACATGGAGGAGGGCGCGCAGCGGCGGCACGGCCTGCTCGATGGAGCCGTCGGCAAAGTACGAGGTCGCGGCGGTGCGCATCGTGGTGACGATGTTCTCCATGCCGTCGGCAAAGATCGCCGGATCCTGCTGTTCGGGGCGCAGCATATCCTCACCGAAGAGCGTGTTGGGATTGCCCAGAATGCGGCCGCAGAAGGTGCGGACGAACTTGTCCGTGATGCGCCAGCCGAGGCGGCTGGAGAGGACGGGCTTGCCCTCGTGCACCCGGTCCGGGACACGCTCGAGGTACTTGTGCTCGATGAGGAATTTGGGCGTGCGCTCCTCGGGCGTCATGCGGCACCAGAGCTCGGGGATCAGGAGGGAGATGTCGTGATCGACGCGGTATTTGGGGCCGACCCAGCCGGCGGCGGAGCAGAAGATGGGCAGGTCGGTCAGGACGAAGGAGACGAACGCGGCGTTGAGGTCGTGGATCGGGGGCAGGGCGTTGAAGGGGCCCTTGGTGAGGGCGCCTTCGGATCCGGCGCCGGTGGTCGAGGGCGATTTGCCGGTGAGGCTCGCGATCAGATCCATGAAGGCCTCGGGCAGCTCCTGGTAGTGGATCGGGCCGTACACGCAGAGGGCGCGCACGCCGGGTTCGGGCGGGTTGAGGCGGCGGCCCATGAGCACGGCGCCGACGGGGAAGGGCACGGAACCGCCCGCCGGGATGCGGCGGTAAAGCTGCGCGCCTGTCATCGAGAGATAGGTCGTGCGCGGGTCCTCGAGGTCGGGCCGGTTCTGGAGGTAGCGGGGATTCTTCGAGGGCTTGCCGTCCACGATGCGCGGGTGGGCGGGCGAGGCGAGATAGGCGGGGCCATCGGTCTCGACGAAGTCGTGGAAGATCGCGCGCACGGGCTCGGTGAAGGCATCGAAGCCGATCGTGTCCTCGACGATCTCGCGCGCCGTCTCGCGGTCGAGCGGCTCGTAGTTGGAGAAGAAGTTCCCGGGGCGGGAGAAGTCGCGTTCGGTGCGCTTGTCATAGCCGCGCACGATGGCGTCGTCGGGGCGCTGGAAGAGCTGGAGCTCGCAGTTGTGGACGAACTTGAGCGACGGCGCGCCGTTGGCGGACGACTCGGGCAGGCCGGTGAGGGCGGACCGCGGGACGACGACGGAGGCCGTGATGTCGTCCTCGGCCTGGATCTTCACGGCGGGGAGGAAGTCCTTGCGCAGGGTGAACGTGCGCCAGCCGCCGTCGGGGGTGAAGCCGACGCGGAGGTAGTGGGTGAGGATCTTCTCGCGGTGGTACTTGAGCTCGTTGCCGGGGCGGCCGTTGATCGTGTCCACGCTGTAGTGACGGCGCCAGTCGGTGCCCCACTCGGGCTTGTAGGCCCGCTTGATGATGAGGACGATATCGCGGATGTAGCGCGGAATGGTGCCGAGCCAGGCGTTGTAGTCGTCGGTGTAGTCGGGATTCCAGCTGAGGAGCTTGACGACCGAGCCGAGGGAGCGCTCGGGGCTGAGGAGGGGGCGGCCGTGGGTCTTGTTGCGCGCGGGGTCCTTGAAGCGGTGGCCGTATTCGCGGAAGATGATCGAATCGACCAAGCCGGAATCGGAGGCAAAATCGTTGATGAAAACGGGGCCGGTGAACTGCGCGTCGGCGATGGACTTGGAGATCTCGGATTTGCCGCCGCCGGAGACGGTGCAGGGCTTGTGGCACAGGACGCCCTCGGCGGTGGTGCCGCGCAGCCGCCAGCGGCGGCCCTCGTCGGGCTTAACCATGTCGACCTTGTAGCCGGAGGGGAGGACGTAGGTCTGATCGGGGAGCAGCTTGATCGCATGGTCGGCACCGGCGGCGTCGGTCCAGGTGACGTTTTGCTTGCGCAGGTCGAAGTACGCGCCGTCCGGCACGTAGCAGATGTCGGGATACTGGCGGTCGCGCGCCCAGCCGCCGGGCTGGAGGACGGCGCGGTCGCCCAGCTGTTCCAAGGCCTCGGCAAAGGTGTGGTCGACAACGTGGAGGTGCTTGCTGAGCTGGAAATCCTCGCCGAGGTCGTAGCTAGGGAACACGATGGCGCCGCCGGCGTGCTCCTCCTCGCAACGGCCGAGGAGATTGGCGGCGAAGCTGAGCTGGGTCTTCACCTCTTTTTTGCAGTACCCGAAATAGTTGTCGGAGATGAAGGTGATGACGGTGCCTGAGGCGTCGCGGGCGGTGAGCTTGAAGGCGACGCCGTCGTTGTAGAGCTCCTCGGGCTTCTTCCAGCACATGCCGTCGCGTTTCTGGCGCGGCGTGGCCGCGTCGAACGCAGGGAGGCCGAGTTCCTTCTTCGTCAGGGTGCCGAGATGGGGCGCGACGATGATGCAACCGGTGTGGCCCGACCAGGTCTGGGGATCGAGCGCCGCGTCGTTTTCCGGCAGGTGGGGATCGCCGGCATTGCCGAAGATGCGCTCGACGAAATCGAGGTTGGCAACCAGGGCGCCCGGCATGAAGAAACGCGTCTCCATCGCGCGCTGCGGGGTGAAGCCGGGGACGGCGGGGCACACGACGGGGCGGAGATAGAGCGAGACGAAGCACTCGGCCGGCTGGCTGGACCCGGCCGTGAAGGGCAGGCGGAGGAGTTCGCGCGGGGGATTGAAAGCGGCGGCGAGGAGGCGGGCGAAGACCGCGGGCGGCACGGCTTTCTTGTCATCGGGGATGGGCAGACCGCCCTCCGTGACGTGGAAGATGCCGGACGTGGTGCGGCGGTCGCTGCGGGGGTTGTGGAGGACGCCCTGGCGGACGCGGAACGAGGAGAGGATTTCGTTCTGCTGGGAATCGCGGCCCGGGGGCAGGGAAAGCACGCGCGCGAGACCGGGACGGTCGAGCACGAGGGTCGTGGCGGGGACGCGCGGCGCATCGGCGTGGCCGTCGAGATAGTCGTAGAGGAAATTCTGGATGCGCTGATCGACGGCGCAGAGGTGCCGGGTGAGGGCGCGGTCTTTTTCACGGCTGATCGCCAGGAAATGGTCGACGAGGGGAGCCAGACCGTCGGAAGCGCCGGGGGCGAGCGGCACGCCGGGCTGGCCGATCTCACGGAGCTTGAGATTGAGATAGGCGAGCAACTGGGCGTCGGACTCGGCGGGGGCGGAAGTGTTGGCGGACGAAGGCATGGTGGGCGGAAGAGGTTCGGATGTGTTGGCGGCAGATCGGAAGAGCACACGTCTAGGGAAAGAGTGTGGGGCCGAACTCAGCGTACGCCGAGGAAGGGATCGGCCGCCGTCAACTCGCGCTGGCGGCGGGCGAGGTCGGAGGTCACGGAGGTGTGCATGAGCATCTCGATGACCTCGTCGATGCCACGTTTCTCGACGTAGTGGGCCTGGGCGTGGGCGCGGAGCTGGTTCCAATAGCGCTGCAGGAAAATCTCCTCGTGCCGCTTACAGGCCTTGTGGGCGGCGGCAAGGAGGACGGGTACCTCGCCCTGGCCGGCGGCGACAAACTCGCGCGCACTGCGGACGACGCGGGTGGTCTCGGCCAGAAGCTGGCTGGACGGGAGTGCGGCCGCGCGGTTGACCCAGGCGACCCGGCGAAAATCGGGCAGGGTGGGGACGTTGACCTCCATGACAGCTGAGTCGGGAAGCAGGGCCGTGAACTGGGCGACGAGCCGGTCCAGGAGGTCGAACTGCTGTTCGATGCGCAGGGCCGCCTCGCGCAGCACGGCGAACGGCTGGAGATCGCGCGTGCCGGCGGCGGAGGAGGCGGCCGCCTGGACGCTGCGGGCGTCGCGGGCGAAGGCGACGAGCAACTCCGGCAGCGCCGCATACTCCGCCTCCCACTGGTCGAGCAGGTGCTCGACCGCGGTGAAACAACGGTAGTCGGGACTGATCGCGCCGAGGTACCCGCGCAACTCGGCGTGGATGATGCCTTGCAGCCGCTTTTCCAGCTGTTTGATCTGGCCGAGGCGCGCCCGCAGGGCTTCCTCGGTGCCGGTGGCGGCGTGCATCGAGCGCTCGAAGGTCTCGCGCGCTTGTCTGCTGGCGAGGAAGCCGAAGGGGGGGCGTGTGCTTGAGATCTCGGCCTTCTCGCGTTCGAGATCTACCAGCGACTGTTCGACGGCCCGTCGGCAGAGCGTGGCGTAGGCTTCGTCGCGAAGATGTTCGATGGTGTCGGTTGATAGCTCCATATAACAAATATCAAGCGGCGCGGTCCTTCACTCCGGCAAACGGTTTGTCGGGCTCTGGCTGTAGAAGAAGTCACTACGTATACGGCACAGGTATCTGTCCCTGCGCAGGCCGTATACCCCGTAGTGGCCGCCGCTCTGGGATCCGCCGAACAAGGCGCTGGGCGGGCAAATTCGCCGGGCGGTCTCGCCGAGGGAAAACCTCAGGACCCCGTCGAACATAAGTTCAATTCGAACGACGGATGGGGCACCATGCCGCGATACGGCACCATGTTGCGACGGTTCCGGGAAACGGGCCGGCACGACCTGATGCGGGAGAAGCTGCCAGCGGTGTACCGGTGGGTACCGGCCTTTCGGCGGCGGGGAGGCGCCCGCTACGTACCTCCCCGCCAGGTCGGGCCTCATGGGGCGCTCGAGTGGTGGCGAGGGTGGGATAACCTATGCATGCCACGTGGACCGTTGGGGGACGGGGGCCGAGGTGGACGCCGTGG
>JAPLTR010000246.1 GCA_026398065.1 Verrucomicrobiota bacterium
ATAATGGGCTGCGACAGGTTTGATCTTTTCCTGTGCGATCTTGCGCGCCAGGTCCCTTACCATTATCTGCTGTTCATTAAATAGATAATCCATGAGTAGTCTCCTTATATTTGTATTTATATCAGGGGAGGAATATATTTATGTATATTTTTTTACAACTAAAGTCGCGTTATGTCCGCCAAAACCCAAAGCATTCGACGCTGCCACCTTTATCTTATGCGCTCGTGGTTTATTCGGGACGTAATCGAGATCGCACTCAGGGTCGGGATCCACGAGGTTGATCGTCGGCGCGATCGTCTGCGTCTGGATGGTCTTCACGCAGATGACCGACTCGATGCCGCCCGCGGCGCCAAGCAGGTGGCCCGTCATCGACTTCGTGGAACTCACCGGGACTTTGCGCGCGTGGTCACCGAAGACCTTTTTGATGGCGAGCGTCTCGAACTTGTCGTTGTAGGGCGTGCTCGTGCCGTGGGCGTTGATGTAGTCCACCTGCTCCGGCGTGACCGACGCGCTCGCGAGCGCCCGCTTCATCGCCATCGACAGCCCCTTCCCCTCCGGGTCCGGCTGCGTGATGTGAAACGCGTCGCACGTGGCCGCATAGCCCGCGAGCTCGCAGTAGATGCGGGCGCCCCGCGCCTGCGCGTGTTCGAGCGATTCGAGCACCATCACCCCAGCCCCCTCGCCCATGATAAATCCGTCGCGCCCCTTGTCGAAGGGCCGGGAGGCCGTCTCCGGCGTGTCGTTGCGCGTGCTCATCGCCTTCATCGAACAGAAGCTCGCGTAGGCAAACGGCGTGATCGCCGCCTCGCTGCCGCCCGCGATCATCACGTCCGCATCGCCGCGGCGGATCGCATGCGCGGCCTCCCCCAGGGCGTGCGTGCCGGTCGCGCAGGCCGACACCACGCCGAAATTCGGCCCGCGCGCCCCGAACTTGATCGCGACGAGGCCGGAGCACATGTTGCCGATCAGCGACGGAATCGTGAAGGGCGAGACCTTGCGCGGCCCGCGTTCGGCCAGGACCTTGAGCTGAGATTCATACGTCCACATGCCGCCGATGCCGGAACCCAAAATGACGCCCACGCGGTCGCCGTCCTCCTTCGCCATGTCGATGCCCGAGTCCGCCATCGCCTGCGTCGCCGCGACAAACCCGAAGTGCGTGTAGCGGTCGTTGCGGCGCGCCTCCTTGGGATCCATGTGGTCGGCCGCCTCCCAGTCGCGGACTTCGGCGCCGATCTGGCAGGCCAGGTCCTTCGGGTCGAACAAGGTGACCCGGTGGATGCCCCCGCGGCCCGCGACCAGGCTCGCCCAGAAGGCGTCCACGGTATGTCCGATCGAGGCGACGGCGCCGAGGCCGGTCACCACCACACGACGGGAGGACGAAGGTGTTTCCATAAGCAGCAAAGGGAACCGGTTATTTCAGGAAACAAAAAGGCGCCCTGCCAGAAATTTCCGCGAGGGAAATGGGCAGGACGCCTAAATTTTTAACGGGACTGTGACTTAGGCAGCGCCGGCTTTCGCTTTGATGTAGTCGATGACTTGTCCGACGGTTTGGAGCTTCTCCGCGTCAGACTCAGGGATTTCACCCTTAATCTCATCTTTGAATTCTTCTTCAAAGGCCATGATCAGCTCGACGGTGTCGAGGGAATCAGCGCCGAGATCGTCGAGGAAAGAGGCGGTCGGAGTGATCTGCTCTTCGTTGACGTTGAGCTGGTTCACAATGATCTCTTTGACGCGTTGTTCGATGGTTTTTTGGTCAGCCATTTTCGGAAATTTACAAGGGAGAGACGAGTAGCGGAGGGTTTTACATCGCCATGCCGCCGTCAACGGAAAAAACCTGCCCCGTGATGTAGCTGGCTTCCTCCGAGCAGAGATAAGCGGTGATATTTGCGATATCGGCGGCTTCGCCGAACCGCTTGAGGGGCACCGCTTCCAGAATTTTCGCGGAAACCTCGGGGTTGTTCACGAATTCGGTGGTCATGTCGGTCTTGATGAAGCCGGGGGCGACCGCGTTGACGGTCACGCTGCGCCCGGCGAATTCGCGGGCGAGGGTCTTGGTCAGGCCGATCATGCCGGCCTTCGCGGCGGAGTAGTTGGCCTGGCCGGCGTTGCCCATGATGCCGCTGACGGAGGCGATGTTGACGATGCGGCCCCAGCGGGCGCGCGTCATCGGGCGGCCGATCAGCTTCGTCCAGTGGAAGCAGCTGGTCAGGTTCGTGCTGATGACGTCATTCCAGTCCGTCTCGCTCATCCGAAACAGCAGGCCGTCGCGGGTGATGCCGGCATTGTTGACGAGGATGTCGATCGTCGGAAATTCCCTCAGCAGCTCCTCCGAGGCCTTGGCGATGGCCGCGCCGTCCGCGACGTCGACGGCGAGGGCCTTGGCTTTGCCTCCCGCCGCGATAATCGCCGCGGCGGTCGCACCGCACGAGTCGGCGGACTTCGAGACGCAGATGACGGTCACGCCCTGTTTGGCGAGGGTTTCGGCGATGGCCTTGCCGATGCCGCGGCCGGCGCCAGTGACAAGGGCGGTACGATTGTTAAACGTAAGCATGAAGGGTTTGAGGATTGAGGGAGTGAAGGAATCAAAAGCCATGGGCAAGGACAAGCTTCCGCCTCCCTTTCCCCGATCACCCGCTCCGGCGACTCTTCCTCAGTAGACGTCGCGCTGGTAGCGCTTGTCCTTCTTGAGCTGTTTCACGTAGTCCGCCGCGGCCGCCGGGGTCATCCCGCCCTGCTCGGCGATGATGTCGTGCAACGCCACGTCCACGTCTTTCGCCATGCGCTTGGCATCGCCACAGACGTAGAAACACGCGCCGCCCTTGATCCACGACCAGAGCTCGGGCGCGTTGGCCCGCATCTTGTCCTGCACGTAAACCTTGGTGAACTGGTCGCGCGACCAGGCGAGGTCGAGCCGGGTGAGGTGGCCCTTCGCGAGGGCGCTGTCCCACTCGTCGCCATAGAGGTAGTCGGTGGCGCTCCGCTGGTCGCCGTAAAACACCCAGTTGCGGCCGGTCGCGGCGCTGGCGACCCGGTCCTGCACAAAGGCCCGGAACGGCGCGATGCCCGTGCCCGGCCCGACCATGATGCAGTCCCGCGCGCCGTCCTCCGGCGGGCCGAAGTGCGAGGACGACACAAACACCGGGATCGGCGTCGTGCCCACCTGCACGCGGTCCGCAAGGAACGACGAGCACACCCCCACCCTCGACCGGTGATTCGTCTCGTAGCGCACGACGGCCACGGTGAGGTGCACGTCCGACGGATGCAGCCGCGGCGAGGACGCGATGGAGTAGAGGCGCGGCATGAGCTTGCGCAGGTGGTCCACGAACTCCTGCGGCGTCAGCTTCGCGCTGGGGAACTCCGCCAGCAGGTCCACGAACTCCCGCTCGTCGAGAAACGACTCCAGCACTTGCTTGGACTCCGGTCCGAGCAGGCCGGTGAGTTTGGCGCGCTGCCCGGCATCGGTGGCCTTCGCGGCGAGCGTGCCGACGATCTTCGCCGTGGGACCCGCCAGGGCGAGCCGCGAGGTCAGCGCCTCCCGCAGCGTAATCGGCGCCGCGAGCTTCAGCATGACGGGAGAGACGAGCTCGTCGCCCGTCGCCCCGAGGCGGTGCAGGAGCTCCACGACCTCGCTGGGGCGGTTGGAGGGGAACACCCCGAGGGAATCGCCCGCCGTGTAGCGCAGGCCGCTGCCCGCGAGGCTGACGACGAAGTGCCGGGTCTCCTTGGCGGAGCCGGGTTTGTTGAGCAGGCGGTTCTCGGTGATCTTGGCCGGGAACGGTTGATCTTTCGAATAGGGGGAGACGTCGGCAGGGGCGGACATGGGATCGGAGCGGCATGAAGCTCCGCCCCGCACCCGCACGCAAGCCGCATTCGTGTCTGCGCGCAGGCTTGCGCCATCCGCCGATTTCCCGCCCACTCCCCTTCGACCATGTCATCCACCGAGCCGATCCGCCTGCAAAAATACCTCGCCGACTCCGGCCTCTGTTCGAGGCGCGCCGCCGAGGCGTTGATCGCGCAGGGGGAGGTCTGGGTCAACGGCGTGCTCGCCACCCTCGGCCAGAAGGTCACCCCGGGCGTGGACAAGGTGACCGCCAGCGGCAAGAATGTCCGCTCCACGGTGCAGCCGCGGATCACGCTCGCGATGAACAAACCGCGCGGCCTCGCCTGCACCAACGACGACCCGCACAACCCGGACACGGTCTTCACGGTGCTCCCGAAGGAGTTCTCGAAATTCCGCTTCTTCTGCGCCGGCCGCCTCGACAAGGACAGCGAGGGCCTCGTCATCCTCACCACCGACGGCGATCTCGCCCAGCGCCTCACGCACCCGTCGAATCTGGTCACGAAGCGCTATCACGTGATCCTGAAGAATCCCTTTCCCTCCAAGCGGCTGCCGCTGCTCATCAAGGGCATCACGTTCGAGGGCGAGCGGCTGAAGGTCGAGCGCGCCGCGCTCATCCATCCCGGCGCGGGGAACGAGGCCACCAACCTCGATGTCCACATGCACCACGGCAAGAAGCGCGAGATCCGCCTGCTGTTCACCACGCTGGGCTACGACGTCAAGCGCCTGCGCCGCTACCAGATCGGCGCATTCCCGTTGAAAGGCATCCCGGAACGTGCGATGAAGAAACTGTCGCCCAAAGAAATCGACCTGCTCTTCCAAAATCCGCGCACGCCACACGCCCCTCTCGAAGCCACCGCCGACCAACCCGACGATGCCCTCCTCCATGAAGACTAAGTTTTTTCCGCTCGTTGCGCTCCTCGCCTCCGCCTCCGCGCTGGCTGCGCCACTCACTGAGACGACGGCCGTCCACACCAAGCCCGACCGCGCCTCACCGGCAGTGAGTTTCCTCAAGGCCGGCACCGAACCCGCCGGCGTCGCCGACGCCATCGGCACGACCCCCGCCGGCTGGCTCGCCGTGGAGCTCCCCGGCCCGTTCGAGGCCTACGTGCTGAACAAGGACCTGGCGAAGAATCTCGATGTGAAGCCGGGCGCCAACATCTACCTCGCGCCGAAACTCGATGCCGGCGTGCTCACCGTCGCCCTCAAGGACGACAAGGTCACGTTGACCGGCCTGCAGGGCAAATGGACGCAGATCAAACTGGAGCGGAAACTGACCGGCTACATCTACGTCGGAGGCACCGCCGGCTACGTCCCCGCGATCGCCACCACCCCGGCCACCGCCGCCCCCGCCCCCAGCGCTCCGGCGCCCGCCCCCATGTCCGCCCCGCCCGTGGCTCCGGGCGTCTATGGCGTCGCGACCCCCGGCCATGCCGCCCCGACGGTCAATCTCGGCGACGGTGGCGCCAGCACCCTCGCGCGGCAGTTCGCCGGCAAGTTCGTCTCGACCCGCCGTCCCCTCGCCCCGCGCCGTCCCTACGACTGGGCGCTCGTGGACGATGCCGGCAAACGCTACGCCTACCTCGATGTCTCGAAGCTGCTCCAGACCGAGCAAATCGAGAACTACACCAACCACACCGTGGTCGTTTTCGGCGCGGCGAAGAGCGTGCCGGACACCAAGGACATCGTCATCCAAGTCGAAACCCTGCAGCTGAAATAGCCTTTTTGCCCACGACACCCGCCATCGGCCGGGAAGGTTTTTCCCTCCCGTCCGGTCCGCAGGATTCGTGGGCATTTGATTTTTATGGATCTCATCGACGGCAACCAAATCGCCACGACCCTCATCGCCGAACTCAAGGCCGAGGTCGCCACCTTCACCGGGCGCAAGCCCTGCCTCGCCCTCGTGCGCGTCGGCGAGGATCCCGCCTCGGTCTCCTATGTGAAGAAGAAGGAGAAAACCGCGGCGGAGATCGGCGTCACCAGCCGCATCATCCTGCCGCCGGTCACCATCACCCAGGCCGAGCTGTTCGCCCTGATCGACAGCCTCAACGCCGACCCGGCGGTCGACGGCATCCTCGTGCAGTCGCCGCTGCCCAAGCACATCGACGAGGTCGCGGTGTTCCGCCGCGTCTCGCCCGACAAGGACGTCGATGGCTTCAACACCCTCAACCTCGGCAAGGTCGCCCAGGAGGATGATACCGGGTTTGTCTCCTGCACCCCCGCCGGGATCATGGAGCTCCTCGCCCGCAGCGGCACCGACCTCAAGGGCAAGCACGTGGTCGTGCTGGGCCGCTCCCTCATCGTCGGCAAGCCCGTCGCCCTGCTCGCGCTCCAGAAGCGCGCCGGCGCCAACGGCACCGTCACCATCTGCCACTCCGGCACCGCCAACCTCCCCGCCCTCACCCGCCAGGCGGACGTGCTCATCGCCGCGATCGGCCGCGCGGACTTCGTCACCGCCGACATGGTCAAGCCCGGTGCGGTCGTCATCGATGTCGGGATCAACCGCGTGCCGGATGCCACCAAGAAGACCGGCTACCGCCTCACCGGTGACGTCAATTTCGCCCAGGTCTCGCCCCTCTGCTCCAAGATCACTCCCGTCCCGGGCGGCGTCGGCCCGATGACGGTCGCGATGCTGATGAAAAATACCGTCAAAGCGTTTCATCTCCGCAGCGCGCACTAGCTTGCGCTGGCCAGCTCCGCCAGTATTGCTCTTTTAACCAATGGCCGCTCCTTCGATTTTGGTCGTCGATGACCAACCCATCAACGTCCAGCTCCTGAAACGCAAATTGGAGCGTGAAGGCATCCGGGTCTCCGCCGCCTACAACGGCGTCGAGGCGCTCGAGCTCACCAAAAAGGTAATGCCGGACCTGATACTCCTCGATGTGATGATGCCCGACATGGACGGCATCGAGGTCTGCCAGCGCCTCCAGGCCGACGAGCTCACCCGGGGCATCCCGGTCATCTTCATCACCGCGCGCACCACGAAGGAGAGCAAGCTCGAGGGCCTCGGCGTCGGCGCGGTCGACTACATCACCAAGCCCATCGACCTCGACGAGACGCTCGCCCGCGTGCAGACGCAGCTCCGGTTCGTGACGGTCAACCGTCAGCTCGTCGATCTCACGCGCCGCCTCGAGGAGGCCCGCCGCGCGGCGACCATCGGCGCCGTCACGCAGGGCATCGCGCACAATCTCAACAACCTCCTCGGCGTCGTCATCGGCTACCTCGACCTCGTCAAGGCCTACCACGACAAGCCGGAGCAGGTGAAGAAGAACGCGCAGCACGTCGAGGACGCCGTGCAGCGCATCGTCGCGATCATCAAGCAGCTCAGCACGCTCGTGGTCCGGTCGCGCCCCCCGCTGATCAAGGCGCCGCTGCAGCCCCTGCTCGAGGGCTGCATCACGCGCTTTCACGAGGACTACAAGCTCACCGCGCCCGTCACGATCGACAACCCGCTGGGCGACCTGCTGGTCGAGACGAATTTCGAGATCTTCGAGGAAGTGCTCGAAAAGATCCTGATCAACGCCTGGGAGTCCTACGAGAACAAGCCGACCGACCCGCGCCCGATCTCCGTCCATACCCGCGTCATCGAGAAACCCGAGGAAGGAAAGATGCTCGAGATCCGCGTCGTCGATCACGGACACGGACTCGACCCCGATATCCGCGACAAGATGTTCGAGCCGTTCGTGAGCACGAAGAACACGGTCGGCGTCGGCATGGGCCTCACGGTCGCGCGTCACGCGCTGCGCAATCTCGGCGGTGAAGTCATGATGACGGACACCGACGGAGGCGGCGCCACCGCCATTCTGATCCACCCGGTCGAAAAGAAAATCCGCCGTCCCCACGATGAGTAAGATCGCATTTCTCGGCGCCGGCAACATGGCCGCCGCCATCGCCGAGGGCCTGCTCGCGAAAAATCCCACCGCCCAGGCCGACCTCGTGTGCTTCAGCGGCTCAGGCAAGACCGCCGCAGCCCTCGCCGCCAAGACCGGGATCAAGCAGGCTCACTCGCTGGACGAACTGCTCACGGGCGCCGACACGCTCATCGTCGCTTTCAAGCCCCAGCACCTCGCCGCCGCCGATCCGCGCCTTGCGGACCTGACGGCTGGGAGGCTCGTCGTCTCGGTGCTTGCCGGAAAACGGATCGCCACTCTCACCAAAACCTTTCCGCGGGCGCGCAACCTGGTGCGCACGATGCCCAACACGCCCAGCCAGATTGGCGCGGGCATCACTGGCTGGTGCGTGCGGGACCCGCTCACGGCCGCGGACCACGCCATCGTCGAGACGATTCTCAGCGCCCTCGGTCAGGCCGTCGAGGTGGCCGAACCGCAGATGGACGCATTGACGGCGGTCAGCGGCAGCGGCCCGGCCTATGTCTTCGAGTTCGCCGCCGCGCTCCGCGATGCCGGAGTGGCCGCCGGGCTTCCCCCTGAGACCTCGCAGAAACTGGCGGTCGAAACCCTGCTCGGCGCCGCCCGCCTGCTGGCCCGGAAGAACATCGAGCCCGAGACCCTGCGCAACCAGGTCACCTCGCCCAATGGCACCACGTTTGCCGGCCTGCAGCGGATGGCCGCGGGCAATTTCCGCGGACTCATCCAGGAGACCGTGCTCGCCGCCAAGGCGCGCTCGGAAGAGCTGTCGAAGGATAGCTGAGCCGGAACGGTGCAGTTGAATTGAGGTGGAACGCGACCTCCGGGCGCGTTCTGAGCGCCGTCGAAGCGGGTGGAGCGAAGGAACGAGCCCCAACCCGGCGTCTGATTTGAAACGCGGAGCGCGGAGCAGGACAAAAGGTCGACCGGAGATCCATGTAGCAACGGTCTTGTTTTTGAAGAGGGCGAGGGGCGAGCCAAGGGGCAAGGCAGAGCCAAGCCGCCCGAGAGCAAACGGGCGGGTGGGAGCGCGAGTGCGATTAGCTCAAGCGCCGACGGCGGGGTCGGTACGCAG
>JAPLTR010000144.1 GCA_026398065.1 Verrucomicrobiota bacterium
ACCACTGCGGCTGACGAGCGCGTCTGCCATTTCGCACGTTAACATTCTTCAATCCGGACGCAGGGCGGGCGTTCGTTTTCCGCGGGTAGCTTCGGGGCATGAAAGCCACGCGCGGATTTGGGTTCGCACGCCTTGCGGCTGTCGCCGGTGCAATCGCCGTGCTTTCCGGCCCCCGCCTTGCGGCGGCGGAGTCGGAGTCGGATTCGGCTCGGTTGGTCACCGTCGCGACTCGTGCGCCGATCGGCGGAACCGCCGCCACGCCGATCGCGGGATGCGTCGTCGCGGGCGCGGGCTCCAAACCGGTGCTCATTCGCGCCGGCGGCCCGGGGTCGCGATGTAAGGCCGCTTCGCGGTGCCCCCAACCCCGGAGATCGCCCGCGGAAACTTTTTGAAAGGAAAACGGCGTCGCGCCCGCGGGGACGGCGCGAAAGATTAACATTTATTAATCGAAAACCCCGGGGTGGCTTAATCCATCGCGGTTATCGTCCCGCATGCGGTTTTCACGCCTCAGTTGGGTAGTTGGCTGTGCCCTCGCCGTCGTTGGCGGACGAGCGGCGGAGGCTGGGTCGGCGCGGCTCGTCAATATCGCGACGCGCGCGGTCGTGGGCGGCCCGGCCGGGACTCCCATTCCCGGATTCGTGCTGAGCGGCACCGGGGCGAAGCCCATGGTTCGGGGCTTTTGCGCTGCCCACGGGCAGCAAGGACGCCGCCCTCGTCGCGAATCTCGGTGCCGGCCAATACTCCGCTCCGGTGAGCGCGACCGACGGCGGCAGCGGCGTCGCCCTCGTCGAGGTCTACGATGGCGCACCGTCGGCGAGCCCGACCATCGTCAATGCCTCGACGCGGGCCTTCGTCGGCACGGGCAGCAGCGTGCTGATCCCCGCGTTCGTGGTCGGAGGGACCGGCTCGTTGCGACTTTTGATCCGGGTGGTCGGCCCGACGCTCGGCTCGTTCGGCGTGGCGGGCCCGCTGGCGGATCCGACGATCACGCTCTTCAGCGGCTCGACCGCGATCGCCACCAACGACAACTGGTCGGGCGCCGCCAACGCCGCCGAACTCTTATCGGCGGCGACCGCGGCCGGCGCGTTTGCGCTGCCGGCGGGGAGCCGCGATGCGGCGCTGCTGGTCGCGCTTGCGCCGGGCTCCTATTCGGCGGTCGTCAGCGGGGTGGGCAACACCACAGGCACCGCACTCGTGGAAATTTATGTGGTGCCACCGGCGGCGGCGACCACCGGCTTTGCGGTGACCGACGTCACGCCGGCGCCGGCCGCGCCGAACTATGCCGACAAGGTGTTCGTCACCGCCCGGGCCCAACCGGATCCGGATGGCACCATCGCCGGCCTGCGGTTGAGCTACACGGTTGGCGCCGGGGCGAACGCGACGCCAGTCACGCAGGCGATGGCCGACGACGGCCTGCACGGCGACGGCACGGCCGGTGACGGCGTTTTCGGCGCGGCGATTCCCGCGCAGGCCGCCGGCACAGCGGTGAGCTACACGGTCACGGCAACCAACGGCGCCGTTGCGACGACGTCGGCGGCGTCCGCCTCTTATGTGGTCGGATCCACGCTGTGGGATTTCAAGATTTCCGACCCGACGACCGTGCTCGGATTTACCGCGCCCGAATTCCTCGGCATCCCGACAGACAAGAGCGTCACGCTCAATCTGGAGGCCAACCAGGCGGTCGAGCTCTACGTCGAATACGGCACCGCCTCGGGCGCCTACACCGGGCAGACGCCCACCGTGACCTATCCGGCCGGCTCCCCCTTCGAGGTAAAAATCCAGTCTGCGAATCCCGCCGCGCCGATCCTAGCCAACCGCCGCTACTTCTACCGCGTGCGCTACCGGGCGCCGGGCGAGTCGGCGTTTCGCGCCCGCGGCGAACGGAGCTTCCAGACCGCGCGGCCGCGCGGCACGTCGTTTACTTTCACCCTCACCGCCGATCCGCACCTCGACGAGGTCACGAGCCAGGCACTCTTCACCCTCGCGATGAAAAATATCGCGGCGGACAACCCCGACTTCCACGTCGACCTCGGAGACATCCTTATGACCGACAAGATGGCGACGATCCTCCCCGGCCTGCCGATCAACTACGGCCTGATCGAATTTCGCGCCGTGACCCTGCGCAACCATTTCGCCGAGTTCTGCCACTCGGTGCCGTTCTGCTTCACGCTCGGCAATCACGAGGCCGAGTACCGCTACCTCTACGACGCGGATCGCTCGGCCACGAAGGACAACATTCTGG
>JAPLTR010000190.1 GCA_026398065.1 Verrucomicrobiota bacterium
TCGTAGAGCGCAAGACGCGCGCGGACCACCTCGAGGCGCACGCTGGCGACATGCCCACTGCGTGGGTCGTCGGGGCGTTCGTGGTGGGCCTGCTGGCGGGCGGCGCGGTGGTCTACGCGGTCACCAGAGCGGCGAAGTAGCGACCGAGGGCGGTCATCCGTCTCTCAGTGCCGCCGCGATGTCGCAGTCGCTGGAGTGGGTGGTCCCATCGCCGCAGACAGGGCAGGCGACTGACCCGGTGCGGGACGTGCTTAGTTCTTTCAGCAACCGCCGCAACTCCGCGCACCGCTTCCGCTCGGCCTTCAGTTCCGCGAGCACGGTGAGCAAATCATCGGCGAGGGCGAACACTGACTGAATTGCGATGGGGTTGCCGTCCTTGTGCCACATCGCCCGCGCCTCCATCGCCGCAAGCTCGGCGTCCGTGAGGCGGGTCATGCTCGCTTCTCCTTCCACACCCGCTGTCGCCCGCACAAGTTCGTGTCGGGCCGCTCGCCGAACAGTGCGCGCAGGGCCGGATAATCCTTCGTCTGCACGCGGAACCGCGTCTTGAGGTCGGTCAGCGCCACCTCGGGGTCAAGCCATGCCGAGCGGAGCCGGGCGAGATCGGCGGGGTCGAGGTCTGCGATGCTTCGCGGCTCGACTCGACCAGGTGCGACGTGCCCAGCTCGCTCGAGGTTTCTGAGCCAGTCGACGGCGTAGGGTTCGATTTCATTGAAGATGTTCACCGGCCGGCCAGTTCCGCGTCGATGGCCGCGAGTAGTTCCGCATTCTTCGCCCGCCACCGCTCCTTCGCCGGGTCGTCCAGCGACTTGCGCACGGCGCCGGCGACCCAGCGGAGATCCTTGTCGTCGGCCTCGCTCAACGGCTTGCCCTTCGACCGCCCGAAAGGAATCGTCAGGCCGGACGGTGCCGCGGGCCGCGGCGCTGCCGGTCGCGCTGCCGCCCATGCCTTGGCCGCCTCGCTCAACTCGTTCGCGCTCGCCTTGTCGTCGCTGCGGTAGCCTTGCGCGGCACGGGTGAGGCGCTGCCAGTTGGCGATCACTTCGGGGTCGGTGGCGCTCATCGCCCGCCTCCCTTCGCCACGCGATGCTCGTTGCGCTGGCGCTCGACGATGGCTTTGCATTCGCGCAGCGTCGCCATCTCGTTCTTGGTGCGCTCCACTTCCTTCTGCGCCTCTTGGACCATCAGCATGTGCTCGCGCAGTGAATCAAGCGCGCTCTGAAGCTGCTGCACTTGCCGCGCAGCCTGCTCGGGCGAGAGCCAGCCCTTCCCGGCGTCGCTGGCTGAAAGGGCCGTGTGAATTGCGTCGAACGCAGACTTGAAATCCACGGTCGGACGAACGGCTCGTTCCAGCGCCGCCCGCATCTGCGACGCCGCCGCTTCCGACGCGGCCAGCTTCGTCAGCGCGGTCCAATTCTGGGATTCCTCGTCTGTGCCGTGCGCCACGGCTCGCTCCAGTTGCTCCAACAGGAACGGCACGTCTTCCCCGCAGGCAACGAGCGCCGCGACCTTTCGCGTGTCGCCCCAGTCGGGCACTGCTTCCGCCGCCTCTGCCCGCGCCTTGATTTCCGCCAGCCGCTGCGAGTTGTCGGCGGTCACGGTGCCTCCTTCGCGAAAAGTGCGCCCGAGAGAATCGCCGTCGCCACGGCGACCTGCTCCGAGAGAATGAGGCGCGCCCACTCCCTGCGCACCTTCCGCCGCTGACGGGCGTTCATGCCTTCGAGGTAACGGAATGCTGTGTCTTCGCTCATGTGTTGCTCCTTTGTTGGGGGTTGAGAAAAACCCGACCACATCGCCGCCGGGAGACGACGACGGGCCGGGTGAGGCGCGAGCGGAGGGGGAGCCCGCGCCTCGAAATCAGCGACTCACGGAAGCAACGCTTCGCGCGCCAACGCGCGGCGCAACGCCGCCACCATGTTCGCGCGCTGCTGCCCGATGAGATTCCAGTCGAGTCGGTCAATCAGGTCCTTCAGTCGGTGGCCGTAGTTGTGCCCGAGCGACCCGAGGTTCCCCTCTCCAACGGCGTCAAGGGCCACCTCTATTTTAGGTGCACAGTCGGCGCAGGCATCGCCCCGGCCCATGGACCTGAAACCGAGCGTGAATCGGTCGTCTGGCGGAACCACCTGACGCACAGCGCCGCAAGAGTCGCAGGTGATTCGCTTTTCTTCGTGGAGCGCGTCACAGGCAACAACTCCGTGGGGGCGCCGCTTGCACCGGGCGTGATTCCGCTTGTCTGTGTATGCGCCGTATTTCCCGGCCTTCGCGCGCGGCAGCTGACAAGTGACACACGTGGTGCGCGTCGGCTCGTTGTTACAATGCGGGCAGAGTGAGATCATGCGTCACCGCTCGGCAGCGCCGCCCGGTGGACCTTCACGGTCCTGGTGGTCTTCGTCTCGGCGCCGCCCGCAGCACGAATCGCGTCGAGCGCTTCCCGCTCAAGCGCGCCGACCTTTTGGCCCGTCTCGGTCGCCACCGCAGCGAGCGCCCGCTTGATGCCGGCCTTGGTCGCGTCGAGCTCGACGGCGGCGTCGGCCACCGCAGGCCCGTGCAGTTTGGCGATCGCGTCCCACGCGACGTTGCCCTTGAGCGATTCGCGAGACGACTCGGTGATGCCGCACACCTCGCCATTCCCCAGTGGAATCGGCCGCGTACACGCGCGGTCGTAGAGCGCCGCCTTGGCCTTCTTAATGACGGCCTCGACCGCCTCGATGCGCTCGAACACGGCCCGTGCCGTCGCGTCGTCCTGAATGCCCGCTTCGAGCTCGGCCAGCGTCTCCGTGGGCGTCGCGACGAGCTGCCGCACGAAGGCCCCCTGCGCGGGGCACGTCGTCAGGGCGGGGCAGTAGCGGCAGTGTGATCCGGTGCGGAGGCCTCCGGGCGACGGCTTCCCGGCGGCAACCAACTCGCGAGCGTAGATCACGTCTTGCCCGAGCCCCTGCAACTCCGACGCAAACCCGTCGAGGTCGAACGCGTCCCAACTCGCCCAGTCGTACCGCGGCCGCCCGTCGTCGTCGACGTAGAGTACCGCCGCCTGCGCCCGCGATCTGCCCAGCGCACGCGCGGCCATGACCGACAGGGCGCGCATCTGCCAATTGTCCGCGCACCTCGTCACCGGCTGGCGGCCGGTCTTGTAGTCGATGACCACCACAGCGTCGGCGGTGAGGCCCACCAGGTCGGCGCTCCCGGCGATGTCGGTCGGCGTGCGGCCGGCCTTCGCGTATTCCCGGCCGATGTTCTCGCCCAACACGCGGGCCTCGCCGCTCGTCACGTCGAACGCGAAGGCGACTTCGCTCGCAGCCACGCGGCTCACGTCGGAGGCCACCTGCTGGTTCACTTCGTAACCGACCGCCAGAAGCCCGAGCGAATTGCCCAGGTCGGGCGAGCCGAACGAGGCCGGGTCGGAGTAGACGCGCTCGACGTAGAGCGAGAGGTAGTTTGCCAGCGCCAACTTCTTGAAGAGGCCCACGAGGAACAGCGACATGCCGTCGGTGAGATTGCGAACGCTGAACGGCGGCGTGCC
>JAPLTR010000088.1:0-3773 GCA_026398065.1 Verrucomicrobiota bacterium
ATCGTCGAGGTCGTGAGCGGCCAGACTTTTCCCGAGTTTCTCTCCCAACGCCTCCTCGGTCCGCTCGGGATGAAGCACACGACCCACACCCCGACGAAGGAGGAGATCCCCCTCATCGCCACCCCCTACACCAAGAACCGCACCACCGGTGCACTCGACGCCGTCCCCGTCAACCCGCCCGCACCCGGCACGCGCCCGCCCACCGGCAACGCCGGCCTCTACTCCACCGCCCCCGACTACGCGCGCTTCTGCCAGATGCTGCTCAACGGCGGCACGCTCGATGGCCGCCGGTATCTCTCGCCCGCCGCGATGAAGCTCCTCTCCACCCCGCAGACGGGCGACCTCCCCGCCGGCTTTTTCCAGAACGACACCTTCGGCCAGTACGGGGCGAATTACGGCTGGGGCGTCGCCACCTGCGTGCTCAAGACCCCGCATCCCGGCCTCGCCGCAATGCTCTCGCCCGGCACCTTCGGCCACGGCGGAGCCTGGGGCACGCAGGCCTGGGTCGACCCCGTGCGCGGCGTCGCCTACGTGCTGATGGTGCAGCGCACGAATTTCGCCAACAGCGACGCCAGTGAGGTGCACCGCCAGTTCCAGCAGGCCGCCTCCTACGCGCTGCCGCCCGCCGTATCAACCAAACGGTGACACCGCGGCGCGCCTACGGTTTCTTCGGCCCGGTCACCAGATAGTACCGCTCCAGCGGACCGTGGTAGGTCAGCAGCGTGCAGACCGGCATGTCCGGAAACGAGCCCGGCGCCTCCGTCACCGCGCGCACCTCGAAACGGGCGGCGAGCAGCGGCAGGTGATACGCCGTCCATTCGTCGTGGTAGTCCGACAACCGCATCAACACCGGCCCGCCCCCGGCCTTGAACCCGGCCTCGAGTTCGTCGAGCGGTCCCGCCGTGAGGAGATGGGTGTGCTTCCAGGTCGTCCCCGGATGCCGGGCGCGCAGCTCCGCTTCGAACACCTCGTGCCGCCGCGACCGCGCCTGCGAAAATTCCGCCTGCACCAGCGGCAGCGTCCCGCCCAGCGGCCGCACCACCAGCAGCGCCAGGATCGCCCCGACGCCGACGGCCACGGGCAACTTCACCCCTCTCGTCGCCCACTCCGCCAGCGCCACGGCCCCCACCGCCACCAAGATCAAAAACAGCGGCAGCACGTGGCTGAGGTTGCGTTCAAAGAAGACTGCCTTCGTCGCGAAATACCCCACAAAGAGCGTGACCGGCCCCGCAATCAGGATGAGTTCGGCCCAGCGCCGTCGCCACGCCAGCGCCCCCACGCCCACCGCGCCGCACCCCAACGCCGGCCAGCCGATCGTCGCTACCGCATACGCGCCGATCATGTCCGCCACCGGCCCGCCGTTCATGTGGCTGTGCGGCGGATGCAGCCCCGCGTACTGGGTCATCAGGTGTTTTATCCCGCTGACATAGACGTCCGGATGAAGGAAGGCTCCCGGCACGCCGGCCGCGAACCCCGCCAGCACCGCCAGCGGCAGTCCGCCGAGCAGCAGCCACCACCGCGCCGGCGTCGTCCGCCAGCCCGCCGCGAGCGGGACCAGCGGCAGCCAGCCGATCAGCAGCATGGAAACCTTGCACGCCACCAGCACGCCGACCACCGCCCCGGCCCCGAGCACGGCCACCGCCGAAACCTTCTCTCGCGGCCAGCTCAACGCCACCGCCGCCAGCGTCAGCGCCGTCACGAACGCCTCGGGCCGCGAGAAATGCGCGTCCTGCACCAGCAGCGTCGCGACCGCCGCGAGCAGCGCCGCGACCAGCGCCACCATCCGCCCGCCGCTCCGCTCCGCCAGCCGCCAGGTCTGCCACACCGCGATCGTCGCGAGCAGCACCGAGAAAAACCGGTAGACCCAGAAGCCCCCGTTCTCCGAGCGCCAGCCCAGGGTGCCCGGCAGCACTTTCACGAACCGGTAGAATCCGAACGTCGCGAGCAGGTGCGACGAGAAATTATACTGGTCGTAGCGCAGCCCCGACTCGAGGTTCGGCGCCTTTGCCCAATTGGTGTCCCAGTCGCCCGACGACCGCATGTGCCCCACCACCTCGACCGTGATCGCCTCGTCCGGGTGTCCGTAGTGTGCATGGTAGTGGGCGACGCGCAGCCAGAACCCGAGCCCGACCACGAGCGCGCACGCCAGCGCCCATGCGATCCACGTCCGCGTCACCCCCTCCTTCGGTTCCGTCGGCTCGCTCATGCGCTCAATCGCGCTCCAGCCGCTTGCCCAGGTTCACGAGGTCTTCCGTCGCGAAGCCCAGCCGTTCGTAGAATCCGATCACCTTCTTGTTCTGCGCCCGTACCTGCAGATTGATCTTCGCGCAGCCGACCCTGCGGAGTATCCGCTCCGCTTCCGCCATCAGCGCCTGGCCGTGACCGCCGCCCTGGTGCTCCGGCGCGATCGCCAAAAAATTGATCCAGCCGCGGTGTCCCTCGTATCCAACCATGCAGGACGCCATCAGCCGGCCTCCAAGCTCGCCAACGAGAAACCACTCGGGGTTCACCCGCAGTTTGCGCGCGACGTCCTTCCGTGGATCGCTCCAGCGCAACATCTCGCACGCGCGCCACAGCGCGATCACCGCGTCTTCGTCGTCCGCCCGGAAAGGGCGGATGGTCAGGGTTGGCTCTGGGTTCGGCACAGACGGCGCAGCGTGGGCCCGCGGGCGGAAAAATCACGCCCAATCTCTGTCACCGGCAGTTGCCAGCGGGTCGCATCTCGCTACGCCTTACGCGATGCCCGCCATGCCCGTCGCCGACCCCGCCGTCACGCCCGAGATCCGGCGCTATCTCCCGTGGCTCGTGGCCGTCGCGCTGTTCATGGAGAACCTCGACGCGACGATCGTGAACACCGCCGTGCCCACCATGGCGACCAACCTCTCCGTCGCCCCGCTCAGCCTCAAGGGCGTGCTCACCGCCTACACCCTCAGCCTCGCCGTCTTCATCCCCATCAGCGGCTGGATGGCCGACCGTTTCGGCACCAAGCGCGTCTTCGCCCTCGCCATCGGCCTCTTCCTCGCCGGCTCCCTCTTCTGCGGCCTCGCCACCAGCGTCCCCCTGCTGGTCGTCGCGCGCATCCTCCAGGGCATGGGCGGCGCGATGATGACGCCCGTCGGCCGCCTCGCCCTCGTCCGCTCGTTTCCGCGCTCGGAGATGCTCACGACGATGAACTACGTCATCATCCCCGCGCTCATCGGCCCGCTCCTCGGCCCATTCGTCGGCGGGCTGATTGTCCACTGGCTGCACTGGCGTGTGATCTTCTTTCTCAACCTCCCATTTGCCCTCGCCGGCCTCTGGCTGGTGCAACGCTACATGCCCGACTTCCGCGACGCCGACGCCCCGCCGCTGGACCGCGTGGGCTTCCTGCTCTTCGGCACCGGCATCGCCCTGCTCTCCTATGTGCTCGAGGTCTTTGGCGAACACTCCATGCGCCTCACCGACATCGGCTTCATGCTCGCCGGCGCGATCGCCCTGCTCGCCGTGTACGGCTGGCACGCCCAACGCACCGCGGCCCCCGTCCTCGCCCTCTCGCTTTTCCGCGTCCGCACGTTTCGCATTTCGGTTGTGGGCGGCTTCGTCACCCGCCTCGGCATCGGCGGCATGCCCTTCCTCCTCCCGCTCCTCTACCAGATCGGCCTGGGCTACGCGCCATGGCAGGCCGGCCTCCTGACGATGCCCCAGGCCGTCGCCGCCATCGGCATGAAGGTCGCCAGCAAACCGCTCCTCGCCCGCTTCGGCCACCGCACCGTCCTCATGTGCAACACCGTGCT
>JAPLTR010000088.1:3786-6799 GCA_026398065.1 Verrucomicrobiota bacterium
CTGCTCGGCCTCACCATCATGGTCTTCACCCAGATCGACCGCGGCGCGCCCGTCTGGGCGATTCTCCTGCTCAGCCTGGCGCAGGGCTTCTTCTCCTCGCTCCAGTTCACCTCGATGAACTCCCTCGTCTTCGCCGACATCTCCGACGCCGACGCCAGCAAGGCCAGCAGCATCTCCAGCACCGGCCAGCAGATGTCACTCAGCTTCGGCGTCGCGTTTGCCTCGCTCCTCGCCGCGTGGTTCCTCGGCCACGTCGACCAGACTGACCCCGTGCAGACCATCCCCGCTCTCCACAAGGCCTACGCGACCATGGGGGTCATCACCATCGTCTCGTCGATCACGTTCTGGAGCCTCCGGAAAACCGACGGCGACAACGTGAGCAACCGCGTGCGCCGCCCGACCGCCCCGCCGCCCGCCGAGGCCGCCGCCTAACGCCCCGCGCGCGGTCCGGCTTTACCGGCCTTCGGCTTGGTCGCCTCGTGCACGGTCGCCCGCGCCGACTCCGCCACCTTCTCCGCCTCGCGGCGCACGTCGCGCACCGCGCGCTGCGTGCCGTTGACGACCTTCGCCCCCAGGCTCGCGACTCGGGAAACCCCTTTGTCGACGGGACTGGCCGGGCGGATTTCCAAACCGATGTTCGCCAGCTTATCCACCAGCTTCTTTTTCAGCACACGGGTTTTCATGGGCTTGAGTATAGGGCGATCGCCCGCGCAGGCGAGGAGCATATTTGGTGGGGCCTCGTGAATCTTCATCAACCGCAACGCCGGAGCGCTGTTGGCCGCGTGAATCGCCGGAGCCGAATACGCCCCTGGGGTCGTGGTCACGGGGCACGCTCTTTCTCGGTTGAGGTGGCGACCAGGGTGATCGCGGCCTTTTCCGCGCGTGGCCGTCGGAGCCGGCGTCCTGCCGCCAGCACCGTCGCGCAGAACGGATCGGTCAGGACGATCACCGCAACGATCATACAAAAAAGAATCGCGAGGACGTATCTGACCGCACGACGCAGCCGCGGCTTTTTCGTCCAACGGCCGGAGGCCACCGCTCCGCCGTGCACCGGGCCCGCGCCCTGCGCCGTCCGCCTCGGAGGCGGCGGCCCGCCGCCCTCGGCAGGGGGCGAACGGCAGAGAAACCGCCCGCCGAAGCGCGCGAGGATTCTGATGAGAGCGAGGCGGTCATCCTTCGGTGTGTTTTTCATGGCGACGCAGTGTCGCACATTTCCCCTCACCCGCTAACGGACAGGCCCCGACCCCGGACAGGCGGGGCGCGCCCGTGTCCGGGTCAGTAGCAGGACGGACTTCAGTCCGCCTTTTTCACCTGTAGGGCGTCTGTCTTGCAGACGCCTTGGTGGGCACGCCTCAAACGGTGTCCGTAAAACGGACGCCCTCCCCAACCGCCCCGCTCACTTGTGATCCCACGGCAGCTTCACCACGAGCTTCTCGTGTTTCCACACGTGGAACACCTCGAACATCTTCCCGGGGTTCAGCACGCCCTTCGGGTCCAGCGCAGCCTTCACCGCCTTCATCGCGCGCACCTGTGCAGGGGAATGTTGGATACGCAAAAACGGCGTCTTCGCGAGCCCGATGCCGTGCTCGCCCGAGATCGCTCCGCCCAGCGAAACGACCGTCTCCATCAGCAACTGCACCGCCTTTTCCGCCGCCTTCGTCTCCTTTTTGTCCGCGCGATGGTACATGATGTTCACGTGGAGATTCCCGTCGGCGAGATGCCCGAAGGTCGGCACATGCAGCCCCGTCTCGCGCTTCAGCTTCTTCAGGAACTTCGCGAACTTCACGTAGCTCCGCATCGGGATCACGATGTCCTCGTTCAGCTTCGCGTCGCCCAGTTCGAACATCGCGCCCGAGCACTTGCGGCGCACCGCCCAGAGCTGCTCCGCCTCGTCGCGGTTGGCCGCCACGCGGTGGCCCGTCGCGTGCGCCTGCGCCCACGCCAGCACCGCTGCGCTCTGCTCCTGCACCTCCAGCTTCGAGCCCGCCAGTTCCAGCAGGATGACCGGCCGCCCCGCCTGCCCCTCGAACACGCTGCGCCCCGTCGCGCGCTCGGCGCAGAGCACGCTCTCGCGGTCGAGAAACTCGCAGATCGCCGGCTGCACGCGCGAGCGGAACAGCGCGAGCGCCGCCTACAGCGCCTTCGTCTCGTCGGGAAATGACGTGAGGAGGGTCCACCGCTCCGCCGGCTGCGGGATCAGTTTCAACACCGCGCCCGTCACGACCCCGAGCATGCCCTCGCTGCCGATCCGGAGGTCGCGCATGTTGAAGCCCGCCGAGAATTTTTTCGTCGCCGTCCCCCACTCCACGTATTCGCCCGTCGGCAGAAACCCGCGCAGCGCCACGATGAAGTCCCGCGTCACGCCGTACTTCCCGCCGTGCATGCCGCCGGCATTGCACGCGATGTTGCCGCCGATGGTGCAGTACTCCTTCGACGAGGGATCGGGCGGATAGAACCAGCCCTTCGCCTCCGCCGCGCGCTGGATATCGCCGACCTTCGCGCCCGCCTGCACGTGCGCCATGCCGGCGTCCTCGTCGATCGCGATCGTGTTCAGCCCGAGCATGTCGAGCACCCACCCGCCGCGCAGCGGCGCCGCCGCGCCCGTCAGCGTCGTCCCCCGCCCGCGGGTCGTCACGGGCACGCCGTGCTTGTTCGCCAGCTCCAGCACGACGCCGATGTCGGCCTCCTTCGCGGGTTGGATCACCGCGACCGGCGCGAAGAGGATCTTGCTGCTGTCGAACGCGGCCGCGTGCAGCGAGTCCGCGTCGGTGCGCACGACGGCCGCGCCAAGTTTGCGTTTAAGGAGAGCGGTGGAGGCAGCGAACGACTTCATCGAATCCCACCACATGAACGCCCGCGCCCCTCCGCGCAAGCCAGTCGATGGGTTCACCGTCCGCCCCTATTTCAGGGGCGCTGCCTCCGTGCTCGCCCGCGCCGCGCTGTTTGCCGTCAGCGGCAGCGGCTTGGCAAACACGCCGAAATTATTCCCGTTCGACCGCTGCTTGCGGGCCTC
>JAPLTR010000909.1 GCA_026398065.1 Verrucomicrobiota bacterium
CCGGCTATAGTCGGGCAGAGCTCATCGGGACGCCTTTCCCGGAATATTTCACCGATACCAAGCGGGCCGCCGCCGGGGTGCGCCTGACCCTGGATAAAGGCGCGGTCACCAACTACCAGTTGACCCTGCACAGCAAGGACGGCGCCGAGGCCTTGGTCTCCTTTAACGCCGCCATTTTTAAAGACGAATCGGGCGCGGTGCGGGGGATCTTCGCCAGCGCCCGCGATATTACCGAAGCAGCCCGCCTCCAGGAGCAGTTGGCTGAGGAACGGGCCTATAACCGGGGGCTGATCGAAGCCAGCGTCGACGGCCTGGTCATCGTCGATGAATCGATGCGCATCACCGACGTCAACGAAACCATGTGCCGCATGGCCGGCCGTTCCCGCAACCAGCTCATCAGCTCTTCCTTCCCCACTTACTTCATGGAGCAGGAGCGGGCCGCCGAGGGCGTGCGCCTGACCTTGAAAGAGGGTTCGGTTACCAACTACGTCTTGACCCTGCAGGCTGCGGACGACAAAGCGGTACCGGTCTCCCTGAACGCCGCGGTCTTCAAGGACGCGACCAACAAGGTGCGCGGCATTTTCGCCAGCGCCCGGGACATCACCGATCAGAAGCAATTGGAATCGCAGCTGCAAGCCTCCCAGTTCTATACCCGCTCGCTGATCGAATCGAACATCGACGCGCTGATGACCACCGACCCGCTCGGCATCATCACCGATGTGAACAAGCAGATGGAGGCCCTGACCGGCTGCACGCGCGACGAGCTCATCGGGGCGCCGTTCAAGAACTACTTTACGGATCCCGAGCGCGCCGAGGCCGGCATCGCGCTGATGCTGAGCGGCACCAAGGTCACCGACTACGAGCTGACCGCGCGGGCGCGCGACGGCAAGGAGACGGAGGTATCATATAACGCGACGACGTTCTACGACCGGGACCGCAAGCTGCAGGGTGTGGTCGCGGCCGCGCGCGACGTCACGGAACGCAAGCGTTTCGAGCGGGCGCTGCAGGAGACGAACGTCGAGCTGAAGGGGGCGAAGTCGGCGGCCGACCAGGCGAACCTGGCGAAGTCGGACTTCCTCTCGAGCATGAGCCACGAGCTGCGGAGCCCGCTCAACGCCATCCTCGGGTTTGCGCAGCTGATGGAGTCCGCCGTGCCGGCCCCGACGCCGGCCCAGGCGGCGCGCATCACGCAGATCCTCCAGGCGGGCTGGCACCTGCTGAACCTGATCAATGAGATCCTCGATCTCGCGGTGATCGAGTCGGTGCAGGTCTCGCTCTCGCAGGAGGCGGTTTCGCTGGGCGAGGTGATGGCCGAGTGCCATTCGATGATGGAGCCGCAGGCGCAGGCCCGCGGCATCCGGATGACATTTCCAAAATTCGACGATCCGGTGTTCGTCCGCGCGGACATGACCCGGCTGAAGCAGATCGTCATCAACCTGCTGTCCAACGCCATCAAGTACAACCGGACCGACGGCACGGTGGTGGTGGCGTGCACCCTGAGCCCGCCGCAGCGGGTGCGTATCAGTGTCAGAGATACAGGTGAGGGACTGTCGCCGGAAAAGTTGGCGCAGCTCTTCCAGCCCTTCAACCGGCTGGGGCAGGAGACCAGCGGAGTGACCGGCACGGGCATCGGGCTCGTGGTGACCAAGCGTCTGGCCGAGCTGATGGGCGGCGTCATCGGGGTGGAGAGCACGCCCGGCGAGGGCAGCATGTTCTGGTGCGAGCTGACGGCCGAGGCGACGCCCCAGCTCGCCCACGAGAGCGGTGGCAGTGCGGCGCCGATGCGGCCGGAACTGCCCGCCGGCGCGCCGCCGCGCACCCTGCTCTATGTCGAGGACAACCCGGCGAACATGGAGCTGGTCGCCCAGCTCATCGCCCGCTGTCCGGATCTGCGGCTGCTGACCGCGGTGAATGCCCCGCTCGGGATCGAACTGGCGCGCAGCGCCCGGCCGGCGGTCATCCTGATGGACCTCAATCTGCCCGGCATCAGCGGGATCAAGGCGCTGGAGATCCTGCGCGCCGGCGCCGCCACGGCGCAGATCCCGGTGATCGCGCTGAGCGCCAACGCCATGCCGCGCGACATCGCGAAGGGCCTCGAGGCGGGCTTCTTCCGCTATCTCACCAAGCCGATCCGGGTGAAGGACTTTATGACTACACTAGATGCGGCCCTCGCGTTTGCCGGCACAACGGCGGTCCGGCGCGCCTGAGCCGCCCTCCGACGATGCTCAACCCGGCGGAAATTTTGAAGGCCGACATCCTGAT
>JAPLTR010000947.1 GCA_026398065.1 Verrucomicrobiota bacterium
AGTTCAGCGAAGGCGACAAGGATTTCCGCGCCCAACTCACCGCTATCAAGGCCGCCAACGTCGACGCCATCTTCGTCCCTGGCTACTACGCCGAGGTCTCGCTGATCGCCCGCCAGGCCCGCGGCCTCGGTGTCACCGTGCCTCTCTTCGGGGGCGACGGCTGGGAATCCGAAAACCTCCTCAAGACCGGCGGCGAAGCCCTCAACGGCACCTACTATTCCACTCACTTCACCCCGGAGAACAAGGACCCGGCCGTCGCCACCTTCGTGAAGAAATTCAAGGCCCGCTGGCAGGACGAGACCCCCGATGCCTATGCCGCCCTCGGCTACGACGCCCTCTACATCCTCGTCGATGCCATCCGTCGCTCCGGTGTGACCGAGGGACCCAAGCTCCGCGAAGCCATCGCCACCACCAAGAATTTCTCCGGCGCCAGCGGCATCACCACCCTCGACAAGGACCGCAACGCCTCCAAGCCGGCCACCATCATCGCCATCAAGGAGGGCAAGCTCCAGTTCTTCAAAACCGTCGCCCCATGATCCGCTCCTTCGCTCCGCGCCGCCTGATCCGCGGCGCGGTTTTGCTTTCCCTCCTCGCTTCCGCCCTTCGCGCCGCCGAACCCATCAAGCTCGGCGAGATCGAACCGCTCACCGGCAAGGAGGCCGCCTTCGGCCAGCAGGCCCATCGTGGGATCGAAATGGCCGTCGCCGAAATCAACGCCCGCGGCGGCGTCCTCGGCCGTCCGCTCGCCATCATCGCCGAGGACAACCAGTCCAAGCCCGGCGATTCCGCGACCGTCGCCAAGAAACTCCTCAGCCGCGACAAAGTCGTCGCGGTCCTCTCCGGCGGCACGTCGTCCAATTGCCTCGAAATCGCCCCCATCGCACAGGCTGCCCGCATCCCTTTCATCGCCACGACCGCCACCGACCCCAAAGTCACCGAGAAGGCCGACTACGTTTTCCGCTCCTGTTTCATCGATCCTTTCCAGGGCGCCGTCCTCGCCAAATTCGCCCGCGCCACGCTCAAGGCCAAGCGCGTCGCCCTTCTCACGTCTGTGTCCGCGTCCTACAGCGTCGGCCTGTCCAAGGTGTTCCGCGAGCGCTTCGTCCCCCTCGGCGGCGAGATCGCCATTGAGCAAAAGTATTCCGAAGGTGATAAGGATTTCCGCGCCCAGCTCACCGCCATCAAGGCCGCCAAGCCCGACGCCATTGCCATCACCGGTTTCTACACCGAAGCCGCGCTCATCTGCAAACAGGCCCGCGAACTCGGCCTCACCGTCCCCCTCTTCGGTGGCGACGGCTGGGAGGCCCCGGAACTGATCGAGATCGGCGGCAAGGCTGTCGAGGGCACGTACTACGCCAGCCACTACTCGTCGGAAAGCACCGCCCCCGAGGTCCGCGAGTTCGTGAAAAAATACCGGGCCCGGTACAACGGCGAAACTCCTGACTCCATGGCTCCCCTCGCCTACGACGCCACCTTCATCGTCGCCGAGGCCATCGCCCGCGCCGGCACCACCGACGGCCCCAAGCTCCGCGACGCCCTCGCTGCCACCAAAAATTTTCCCGGAGTGACCGGTCGCACCACCATCGACCCGCACCGCAACGCCTCCAAGTCTGCCGTCATGCTCCAGGTACAAAACGGCAAAGTCTCCTTCGTCGAAACCATCGATCCATGATCATCCGTCCGCTCCTCCGTGTCGGCCGCCAGCTCGCTGGCGCTTCCGTCCTCGCCCTCTCGCTCTTCGCCATCGCCTCGTCCGGTGCCGCCGAGCCCATCAAGATCGGCCACTACGGCTCGCTCACGGGCAAGGACGGCGCCTTCGGGGCCGCCACGGGCAAGGGCGTCCGTCTCGCCATCGAGGAGATCAACGCCAAGGGCGGGGTCCTCGGCCGCCCCCTCGTCTACCTTGTCGAGGACATCCAGTCCAAGCAGGGCGAAGCCGCCACCGCCGTCAAAAAGCTCATTTCCCGTGACAAGGTCGTCGCCGTGATCGGCGCCAATGCCTCCGCCAATTCCCTCGAGGCCGCACCCATCTGCCAGAATTCCAAGATCCCCATGATGGCGATCTCCTCGACCAACCCCCGCGTCACCGAGGTCGGCAATTACATCTTCCGCATCTGCTTCATCGACCCGTTCCAGGGTGCCGTCCTCGCCAAATTCGCCGCCACCTCCCTGCACGCGAAACGCGTCGCCCTCCTCACCGCGGTCAACTCCCCTTACAGCGTCGGTCTCTCCGAGGTCCTCCGCCGCGATTTCGTTGCCCGTGGCGGCGAGATCGTCGCCGAGCAGAAGTACAACGAGGGCGAAAAGGACTTCCGCGCCCAAGTCACCGCCATCCGCTCCGCCAAGCCCGACGTGGTCGCCGTCACCGGTTTTTACACCGAGGCTGCCCTCATCTGCCTGCAAGCCCGCTCGCTCGGCCTCGATGTCCCGTTCATCGGCGGCGATGGCTGGGAGGCCCCCCAGCTCGTCGAGCTCGGTGGCAAGGCCGTTGAAAATACCTACTACTCCACCTACTTCTCCGCCGAAAACAACGCCCCCGAGGTCCGCTCCTTTGTCGAGCGCTACAAGGCCCGGTGGAACAACGAGGTCCCCGAAGGCGTGTCCGCCCTCGGCTACGACGCCATGTACCTCATCGCCGCCGCGATGACCAAGGCCGGCACCACCGACAGCGCGGCCCTCCGCGACGCCATTGCCGCTACCAAGGATTTCCCCGGCGTCACCGGCCGCACCACGATCGACGAAAAGCGCAACAGCGCCAAAGCCGCCGTGATGCTCACCGTCAAAAACGGCCGCTCCCAGTTTTTCGAGTCCGTCACGCCTTAAAGGTTTCTCGGCGCGACGATTGATTGGCTTGCCGCGCCCGGCTCTTCGCTCTCCGCTCCCGTCCCACAACCTGTGTCCGAATTTCTTCAACAACTGCTTAACGGTCTGTCCTTGGGGGCCATCTATGCCCTCATCGCCTTGGGCTACACCATGGTCTACGGCGTCCTGCGCTTCATCAACTTCGCGCACTCCGATGTCTTCATGGTCGGCTCCTTCATTGGCTACTACGTCGGCAAGCACGTCCCTGAAAACACCATCTGGGGCGGCCTCGTGGTCCTGATCGCCGCGATGTTCGGCTGCGCCCTCCTCGGCATGGTGATCGAGCGGCTCTGCTACCGCCCCCTGCGCGGTGCGGCCACGCTCAACGTCCTCATCACCGCCATCGGCGTCTCCCTCCTCCTCGAATACTCGGGCCAGGTCTTCTTCGGCGCCACGCCCCGCACCTTCCCGTCCGTCTTCCCGTCCACCAACTACACGTTCGGCAGCCTCGTCATCTCCAGCAACCAGATCCTCGTGATCGTCGTCGCCACGCTGCTGATGGTCGCCCTACAATTGATCGTCTACCGCACCAAGATCGGCACGGCCATGCGCGCCGTCTCGCTCAATCCCAAGGCCGCCCAGCTCGTCGGCGGGAACAACGACGTCGTCATCTCCTTCACCTTCGGCCTCGGCTCCGCCCTCGCCGGCGCCG
>JAPLTR010000895.1 GCA_026398065.1 Verrucomicrobiota bacterium
AATCCCATGGCAATCGCGCCGAGGGCGGATGACAGCCGGGCGCCGCGGATCCGGGTGCTATCGGTTTCGGCTGGGCTTGGCATCGGAGAGAAAAGCTCGATGGCTGACGGGAGGGAGTTGCGGTGGCTTAACGCCCTTAACAGATTCGCGGAAGCTGCTCGCCGCTCAGGCGGTCGAGGATGCGCTCGGCGCCGATCACGCTGCGCAGGGTGACGGTGGACGCGGGCGCGGCGCGGACGTGACCGATGAGGGCGGGGGCGCCGCCGGGGGCGGTGCGGCGCAGGATCTCGAGGGCCGTTGAAGCCTGGGCCTCCGGCAGGATGCAGACAAAGCGGCCTTCGTTGGCGACGTAGAGGGGCTCCAGGCCGAGGATTTCGCAGGCCCCGCGGACCAGTTCGGTCACCGGGACCCTGGTCTCGTCGATGCCGATGCAGAGACGGGCGGACTCGGCGATTTCCACGAGAGCGGTAGCGAGGCCGCCGCGCGTGAGGTCGCGCAGGCAGTGGAGTTCGAGGCCGGCCGCAAGCAGGGCCTGCACGGGAGCGACGAGCGGGGCGCAGTCGCTCTCGATGGCGCTTTCGAAGGCCAGCCCTTCACGCGTGGCCATGATCGCCATGCCATGACGGCCGATGTCGCCGCTGACGATCACGGCGTCGCCGGGACGGACAGACGAGGGGGCGATGGTGAGGTGGTGTTCGATGACGCCGACGCCCGCGGTCGTGACATAGAGGCCATCGCCCTTGCCGCGTTCGACGACCTTGGTGTCGCCGGTGACGATCGCGACACCGGCGGCGGCGGCCGCCTCGCGCATGGAGGTAACGACGCGTTGGAGCGTGGCGGTGGCCAGGCCTTCCTCGAGGATGAAGGCGGCGCTCAGCCAGAGCGGGCGCGCGCCGCACATGCACAGGTCGTTGACGGTGCCGTTGACGGCGATCCGGCCGATGTCACTGCCGGGAAAAAAGAGCGGGGTGACCACGTGCGAGTCGGTGGTGAACGCGAGGCGCGCACCGCCCGCCGTGAGGACCGCGCCGTCGTGCTGGGCCTCCAGGGCGGGATGCGCAAAGGCCGGGCGGAAGACGCGGTCGATGAGATCCTGGGTGAGCTTGCCGCCACCTCCGTGGCCGACCGTGATTTCAGCGCGATGCGACAGCGGGACAGGGCAGGACGAAAAAACGGAGGCGGAGGGTGCGGGGTCGGACACAGGCGCAGCCTGACGGCGCCCGGCCGAGGCGCCGAGGAAAAATCGCGAGCGGGGCGGACGAACGCGACGAAAGGCCGCACCGAAGCGGCCCGCTGGTGGAAGAACGAAGACTACGCCGCCAGACCGGCGGTGAGAGCCAGGGCCCCCTTGGCGCGGTTGAGAATGTAGAGATGATAGCCCGGGGCGCCGTGGGCGAGGAGGTCACGGATCTGGGTGAGAGCCCAGTCGATGCCGATCGTCTCGACGACATCGGTGTTTTCCGCGGCGACCTCGAGGCGCGTGATGAGTTTCGCGGGCAGCGTGGTGCCGCACATCGCGGTGAAGCGCTGGATCTGTTTCAACGATAGCACGGGCATGATGCCGGGGACGATGGGGACGAGAACGCCATTGAGGCGGCACTGATCGACGAAACGGTAGTAGACCTCGTTGTCGAAGAAGAGCTGCGTCGTGATGAAGTCGGCGCCAGCGTCGACCTTGCGCTTCAGGTTGTCAAGGTCGACGGAGAGCGACGGGGCCTCGGGATGTTTCTCGGGATAGCCGCCGACGCCGAGACAGAAGTCGGAGTGGCGGGACTTGAGGAGCGCGGCGAGGTCGCTGGCGTAGCGGAGGCCGTCTTTATAGGGAGTGAAGGTGGTCTCGCCCTTGGGCGGATCGCCGCGGAGCGTCATGATGTTGCGGAAACCGCCGGCGTGGATGCGGTCGGCGACCTCGGAGAGCTCGGCGCGGGTGTGGCCCACGCACGTGAGGTGCGGCATGACGGTGAAGCCGAAGTCGCGCTTGAGGAAGTCGCAGACTTGCGCGGTCCGGTCGCGGGTGGTGCCGCCGGCGCCGTAGGTCACGGACACAAAATCCGGATTCATCCGCTTGAGGGCTGTCGCGGTGGCGCGCAGGGCATCGACGCCGGCATCGTCCTTGGGGGGGAAGAACTCCAAGGAGCGGAGCGGGCGGTTTTGCGCGAACAGTTCAGAGATGGGCCGGTCGTGGGACATAACGCATCAACAAATATGGAAATGATGATGCGTGTAAAGCGCGGTGTTTCATGCCGTCAGTGGCGCAGGTGAGGTGCGCAGGGGACTGGCGGAAGGCGGGGCGTGGGCAACGCCTCACCGCGAGGCGAGGTAGTTACGCCAGCCGCCGAACCGGGTGACGTCGGTGGCGCCAGCGAGGGCGTGGGGCTCGCAGAGGAAACCTTTCACCTCGGCGTCGTCGGAGAGAGTGACGGTGCCGATACAGAGCGGCGGGGGGACGGCGGCGGAGAAACTGCCAAACGCTGCGGAGGAGAGTTCCCAGACTTCCAGCGCGATGGCGGCGCCATCGACGTCGACGCGGAGCAGGCCCGGTTTGGGCGGGGTGGTGTCGGGTAGGGCGAAAAGGCGGTAGATGGGAGCCGTGGTGCCGGCCCACACGAGGTAGGCGCCGCGCTCGGTAAGCTGGCGGTTGAGCGGGAGGCCGGAGAGGTGGGCGCCGACGACCGCGAGACGGACGGTCGGAGCGGAAGGGAGTGAAGGAGCGGGAAGGGACTGAGGGAGAGAGGGACTGAGCGGCGTGGAGGTGGCTCCGAGAGTGCCGCCGACGTGGGCATGCCAGCGGGCGCCGAGGGCGAGGA
>JAPLTR010000072.1 GCA_026398065.1 Verrucomicrobiota bacterium
CGCCAGCTCGCCCCACGTGCAGAAACCGCCCTTCGCAGGATCGGCAAACGCGGCCTCAATTTCCAGGCCCGCGCGAATCGCGACGTCCGCCTCCACCCCGTCCACGATCACCCGCGGCGGGATGGCCAGCAGCGCCCGCAGCCCGTGTTTGCGGAGCAGGGGAAACACCGTCGCATGGAAGTCGAAGTAGCCGTCGTCAAAACTCAGGCAGACGTTGACCGCCCCCGGAGAAAGCGCCTCACCAGGCATCACATTGCGATGTTGCTTCGCGAGGTGGGCAAAGTGCTCGTCGAGCATCGCGGGCGAATTCCCATGCCGGCCCGCCCGGGCCCGGTGGTACATCAGGACCAGTAGATTCACAGGGGGGTAAAGCGGGGGGCGCGCCGCCGGTCGGGCCGACGGCAGATCCGCAGCGCCTCGGCGACCGGCGAAGTCGAAGCCGACCGGCTCGCAGCCGCGAGGGGCCGGGCGGGCGGCGGCGGAGGCTGGTTCATGGGTTGGGAGAGAGAGGGCGGGCCGTCCCGGAGGAATACGCGGCGCCGCCCGACTCTCTCCCTGACCGCCCAAGCGCCCCGCGGTTCGCTTCGTGCAGACGGAGATATTTCCAAAACACCACCTGCGATTTATACGCGCTGATCGTGAGGCCCTCGGCCCCCTGCAGGCAGCCCCGCTCGATCACGTAGCTCTTGAAAAACGCCCACGCCGCTCGCGCCACGGCCCGCCCGGGCCCGGTCTTTTTCCGGCCGGCGTGCTGCTCCGCAAACAGCCGGGAATAGGCGTCCATCTTCCGCAGGAAATCACCGGCCGACCGATAAGAATAATGCGCGATCGGATGCCGCAGCGCGGCGACGGCGAGGCCCGCGGTTCCGACCCGCTCATGGACCTCGCTCGCGCAGAAATTGGTGGCCGTGCGGTTGAATAGCCGCTCGTGCCGGTCCGGCGACCAGCCGCAGGTCGTGATGTGCTTTCCATTGAAATAGTTTTGGAACGGCACGGAGTAGACCGTCCGGGGATCGAGCGTCAGCGCCGCGATCTCCGCGGCGAGCGCCGGCGTGACGACCTCGTCGCTGTCGACAGAGAGTATCCAGTTGTGGCGCGCCAGTTCGACCGCCCGGCGGTGGGCCCGGCCGAAGCCGGGGAACGGGCCGCCGAGCCGGTGGAGGCTGACATTGGCGAAAGACGCGGCCAAGGCCAGGGTGCCGTCGGTCGAGCCGGTGTCCAGGACGACGACCTCATCACACCAGCCGAGCGCCACGAGCACGGCGGCCAGCGTGGCCTCGCTGTTCTTGGTCAGGACGGTCGCGCTGATCGGTGCGATCGCGGCCGAATCCGAAAGGCGGGCGTGACTGATCGACCGGCCGCTCCCAGCGACTGGAGCGCTGGTCAAAAAACTCGCGACCGTCCCCCTTGGGCTGAAGGCAATGGTTGGAAACACCGGCACAACCTAACCGAAGCTGCGCCGCTCCGCCTGTCGGTTTGATCGGAAGAGTGGCGTAGGGCGCCGCCCTACAGGGGCCCCCAACGTCGGCCGGTGCGGGCCTGCCGCGCCAAAATCGACCGGAGCCGCATCCGATTAAATTGCCACGGCCCAAACTTCATGGCAATTCCGGCCAATGCCCCGAGCCGTGCCTCCGTCGTCCCCCCTCGTTCCGCCCCGTGCGCCGCGCCCCTCGGCAGCTTCATTCCTTCGCGCGTGAAAACCGAGGCGCAACCGGGCCGGCAGGCGCGCCGGCGCATCTTCTTCGTCGATGACCATCCGCTGGTCCGGGAGTGGCTCGCGAGCATGGTCGCGCTCGAACCCGATCTTGAGGTGTGCGGCCAGGCGGAGGACGCCGCCGCCGCCCTCGACGCCGCGCCCCGCGTCCGCCCCGACCTCATGGTGGTGGATCTCTCGCTGCCGCGCGGTTCGGGACTCGACCTGATCAAGCACATGCGCGCGCAACACCCCGACGTGCGCCTGCTCGTGCTGTCAATGCACGACGAGGCGAGCGTGGCCGAGCGGGCGTTCCGCGCCGGAGCCCATGGCTACGCCGTCAAGCGCGAGTCGGGCCCCCGGATTATCGATGGCATCCGTACCGTGCTGGACGGAAAATTCTACGCGAGCCCGTCGCTGACCGCCCAGCTCGCGGGCCGTCTGTTCAGCGGGGGCGCGGGGCGCGGCGGATCGCCCGAGGAACTCCTGAGCGACCGCGAGATGGAAGTTTTCCGGCTCCGCGGCCAGGGATTCAGTGCGAAGGAAATCGCCGACCGCCTCGGCGTCAGCGTAAAGACGGTCGGCTCCTACGACGCCCGGATCAAGGAGAAGCTGGGGCTGAGCGACGCCGGCGAACTAATGCGCGAAGCCGTCCTCTGGCAGGACCGCCAAAGGGGACTCTAAAGCATGGCGACCATCCCGCTGCGCCCTTCCCCGGCTCCAGTCCGTCCCGCGGACTACGTCCGCCACCCGCGGCTCGCCGCTCTGCGGGGGACGCTCGCCTGCGCCCTCCTGCCCCTCGCCCTGGCCGCCCAGACGCCGGGCCCGCTGCCGTCGCCGAGCGCGTTGAAAAAGATGAGCCTGGAGCAGCTGATGGATATCCAGGTGACTTCCGTCTCGAAACGGCCCGAAAAGCTGTCCCAGACGGCGTCGGCCATCCAGGTCATCACCAGCGACGACATCCGGCGCGCGGGCGCCACCAGCCTGCCCGAGGCGTTGCGTCTCGCGACGAACCTTGAGGTGGCGCAGATCGATTCGCGGCAATGGGCGATCACGGCCCGCGGCTTCAACAACGTCTTTGCCGACAAGATGCTCGTGCTGATCGACGGGCGTACCGTCTACACCCCGCTCTACGCCGGCGTGTATTGGGATGTTCAGGACACGATGCTCGAGGACCTGGACCGCATCGAGGTGATCAGCGGACCCGGAGCGACCCAATGGGGCGCCAACGCCGTCAATGGGGTGATCAATGTCACCACCAAGAGCGCCCGGGACACGCTGGGCACCCTCCTCGTCGGCGGGGCGGGCAGCGAACTGCGCAATTCCGCCGCCGTGCGCTACGGCGCGAAGGTGGCGCCCAATCTCTACTACCGCGTCTACGCGAAATATTTCGACCGCGGTGACTCGATGCGGCCCAACGGGCGGGACGCGGGCGACGCGTGGCACATGGGCCAGATCGGATTCCGCCTGGATGGAGATAGCGCGGGCGGCGACCCGTTCACCCTGCAGGGCGACGGGTACAACGGCATCATCGGCCAGGCCGGCCCGGACGGCATCCGCGTCAACGGGGCCAACCTCCTCGGCCGGTGGTCCCGCAAGTTCGCGGAAAACTCCGACGTGAAGCTGCAGGCCTACTACGACCACACCCATCGGCGCATCCCCAACTCCTTCACCCAGGACATCGACACCTTCGACATGGATTTCCAGCACCGGAAACCCCTCGGCCCCGCCCACGATTTCGTCTGGGGGCTGAGCTATCGCTTTGTGCAGG
>JAPLTR010000772.1 GCA_026398065.1 Verrucomicrobiota bacterium
GCACCGGAGAGCGTGGGCATGCGCGGATCCTCCCAGCCGTTGACGAAGCCTTCTTCGACGAGCTGGAGGAGACGGCGTTTGCTGAACACCATGTAGCTCACGTTGAGCTTCGCGAATTCGTACTGGTGCGGGAGTGCGCGCGGCAGTTCGAGGCTCTGCAAAATCCAGTCGTAGAGCGGACGGTGCACCTCGAACTCAAGCGTGCACACGCTGTGCGTGATGCCCTCGAGGTAGTCGCTGAGGCAGTGGGCGAAATCGTAGAGGGGGTAGATGCACCACTTGTCGCCGGTGTGATGGTGGGCGGTGTGGCGGATGCGGTAGAGGAGCGGATCGCGCAGCCACATGTTGGGCGAGCTGTTGTCGATCTTGGCACGGAGGGTGCGGGCGCTGTCGGGAAACTCGCCGGCTTTCATGCGCGTGAAAAGGTCGAGGTTTTCGGCGACGGAGCGGGTGCGGAACGGACTGTCCTTGCCAGGCTTGTCGGGCGCGCCACGGTAGGCTTCGGTCTCCTCGGGCGTGAGATCGCAGACGAAGGCCTTGCCGCGTCGGATGAGCTCGACGGCGTAGAGGTAGAGCTGGTCGAAGTAGTCGCTGGCGAAGAAGGGCTCGGCCCCGGGGCCCGGGGGAACGGGGGCGAGGTAGAAATCGGGTTTGCCGTCGGACGAGACGGCAGCGGGGGTGGCGCCCTTGGGCTTGAAACCCATGCAGTGGTCGGCCCATCCGGCGACGAGCCATTTCACATCGGTGGTGATGGACTCGACGTATTCGAGGTCCTCCTTGACCGGATTGGTGTCATCGAACCGCAGGTTGCACTGGCCATTGTTTTCGCGGGCGATGCCGAAATTGAGGCAGATCGACTTGGCGTGGCCGATGTGGAGATAACCGTTGGGCTCCGGCGGGAATCGCGTGACGATCTTCGGGTAGCGTTGGGCCGCGACATCCTGCGCGACGATGTCGCGGATAAAATCGCTGGGAGCGGGTGTGGCGGCGGCGCTGGTGTCAGATGACTCGACGGGCATAAGGCACAAAATTGCGCGGCTCCGGAGCATGAGGCAACGCCGCAATTTCCCATCGGCGCGCGCTCAACGGCCCGGCGGAGTGGCGGTCACTGCGGGACTTCGCACTCCGCGACCTTTTCGAGGTAAAATTCGTCGGTGAACAGACCTTCCTCGTAGAGCAGTTTGAGCTGGCGGAGCCGTCCGACGATCTGCTGCTTGGAAAACTTGGGCTTGGGCGGAGTCGTGGTCGCCGTGGTGGCGGTCGCGGCAGGGGCGGGAAGGGCGACCACCGGGCGCGGCGGTGGCGCGACTCGACGTGCGACCAGTGTGGCCTTGGGGTCGAACACGAGCAGGGGCAGATCACCGGCGGGGACGAGGTGGCGCCAGAGAAACGCCTGCATGCGGTCTTCGGCCGGCACGGCTTCGCGGACCACTTCCTCGGCCCCGATTTTGGCGCTGCCGACGATGCCGATGGAGACCGGCGAGGGCGTGGGCTTGGGGCCGGCCTTGAGGTTGAGCCGGGCGACGGTTTGGTTGGCGGGCAGGATCACCGGAGCGGCGGAGCAGCCCTCCGGGAGGTCTTTGGCGCTGAGCTTGATCGGGCCCGTATAGCCGTCCTTGCGCACGGCGTAGACCGTGAGGCTGGTGGTCGAGTTTACGGGCAGGCTGACGCTCGATGGCACGGTGCGAAGTTCAAAGTCGGGTTGGGGTTCGCTGAGCCGCAGGCGGTAGCCGTACTCCTCGCCGCCGTGGCGGGCGGTGTCGCCGATCTGTACAAAGTAGATGCCGTCCGCCGGAAGTTTGGCGGTGAACCAGGAGTCGGCGGGGTGGGTGTTGACTCCGGCAGTGAGATCTTCGCGGTCGTCGTTGAACGCGATCAGCTTGCCGGTCGCGTCCGTGAGCCGGACCACGGCGTCGACCGGTGAATCGAGGCGGCGGGCTTGCACATCGGCGACGAGCACTTGGCTGGCTTTGCCCGTGAACTGGTACACATCGACGTCATCGGGCCGGTCGATCCGGCCGTTGACGACGAGCGGGAGAGTGACGCGCTGGGCGGTGGCGACGGTATTGTTCGGCTCACGGTCAAGGGATTCCGGGAGACGATCCAGGGCGAAGGGGAGGCTGTTGGAATCGTATCCCATGCGGCTCGCGGCGACCCTGCCCACGCCGGGGGTCGCGGACCGGGGGAGTGCCGCCAGGTCGGATGCCTGCAGATTCCATCCGGTCAGATTGGGCGGCAGCGCGGCCCCCATCGGTCCGCCGAGGGGAAATACGCTCGTGACAAAGGGCAGTTCCCCGATGGTGATGCGATAGACAAAATCCTCGCGGCCACGGTAGATGCTGTCGTAGATCGCGAACACATAGTCGCCATCGGCGGGGACTTCGAACAGGATGACGGGATCGGGTTTGAAGCGGTAGTCGTCGGCAAATGCCAACTCCTTCCCTCGGGCGTCATAGACCGCCAGCACGGGCTGGAACCAGCCGGGGACCGCGTCGGCGATATAGGGAATCAGCTGCCTGGCCTGGGTGGAAATCACGAGCCGTTGTCCCTTGGTGGCGGCGAAGCGGTAGCGGTTCACCTCGCCCGAGGCGATCTGGCCGTTGACCGTGCAGGGTGTGGAGATGACGTCCTCGACTTCGGCCGCCGGACGTTTGCGCAGGGCGAGGCCCTCCTTGCCGAGGATCTGGAGATTGGCGGTGACCATCGGCTTGCGGGTGTATTCGGCATGCTGGCCGACTTGGAACACGAGGGGATTCGACACCCCGCGCGCGGTGACGAGACGGAGTTCGCGGGTGCCGGCCTCCGCTTCGGGCGAGATGGTGATCTCGGCGATGACGAGGTTGGAGATCGAGGAGCACGCCGGGGTCTGCACCCATTCGCGCGTGCGCTGCTCAAGGCGCGCGATCAGTTCAGCGTGGGACTCCTTGGCGGCGGGGGCCTTCGGTTTTTTGTCCGGGCCTGCCGACATCATCATCGCGGCGCCATCCGCGGCCATCGCCGGTTCCATGGCCGCCATGGTGTTGGCTGCGGGCGCGGGAGCGCGTTTCAATTCCTTGAGCTGTTCGTTCAGCACCTGGATTTCCTGCGGTCCCAATTTGCGATAGTACTCCAAGATGCGCGCCGAGACGCCGGTGCCGGAGACGCGCACGGACTGGAGGTCGTCGAGATCCTGTCCACCCAGCTTGATCTGGAACGTCGTGGCCTGCTGCCCGCCGGCGGGATAGGTGTAGCCAATGTAGGGACGCCGCTGCGCATGGGCGGCGGGCATGAGCCAGCCGACCGCCATCATGAGAGCGAGCCAGGGAAGGGTGCGTTTCATCACATGATTTCCGTGAGCAGACCGCCCGACTTGGCGCCCTCCGTCGCGGACGGGAGCACGTGGGCCTCCGCGCCCATCGGGTGGGGCAGGGAGGCGCGGGTGTCGATGCCGCTCAGCGCATAGATGCTGCCGAGCAGGTCGACCGGGTAAACGGGGCGATCCTTGACCTCCTCGGCGCGCTTGTCCGAGGCGCCGACGATGTGACCGCCCTTGAAACCGCCGCCAGCGACCAGCGCGGTGAAGACGTTGCCGTAGTGGTTACGGCCACCATTCCAAGGTGGCTGCCAGTCGACCTTGGGACCGCGGCCAAATTCCCCGCAGCACCAGACGATGGTGGTCTCCAGCAGGCCGTGGTCCTGCAGATCCTGCAGCAGCATGGCGAGCCCCTGGTCGAGCTGCGGACACTGCCGGCGCATGGTGGCGAAGTGATTGCTGTGCGTGTCCCAGCCGCCGGGATAGTTGATCACAATGTAGGGCACGCCCGCCTCGACCATTCGCCGGGCCGCCAGACAGTCCTGGCCGAAGGTATGGCGGCCGTAGCGGTCGCGCAGGTCGGGTTTCTCCTTGGAGAGGTCGAACACCTCCTTGCCCTGGCCGAGAATCAGTTCGTACGCCTGGGCCTTGGCCTCCTCGGAGGCGGCGAGCTGCGGACTGGCGGCCATGGCGGCGCCCATCGTATCCATTTTTCCGAGCAGTTCACGCCGCGCCTTCTGGCGGACATCGGCGATGCCGCGGGAAACGACCCCCTCGACCTCGAAGCGGGCGGCACTGGGATCTCCCCCGGTGGCGAAAGGCTTCAGTTTCGGTCCGAGAAAACCCTCCTCGGAAAACCGGCCCTGCGGCTGTGTCAGCACGACGTAGGGCGGGATGAGTCCCTTGTATGAGGGGCTCTTGAAGAGGGAGAACACGGCGCCGACGCTGGGGTAGGCCAGCCGCTCGCCGGGGGCGTGGGCGGTCTGCATGAGGTAGGCTGCCGTTTCATGACCGTTGTTGCGGTGGGTCATGCTGCGGATGAGCGAGTACTTGTCGGCCTGTTTCGCGAGACTGGGGAAGAGTTCGCCGATCTGGATGCCGTCGACATTGGTCGTGATAGCCTTGGGGAACTCTCCCAAGTAGTCGTAGCCGGCGTCCGGCTTCGGGTCCCAGGTGTCGATGTGCGACATGCCGCCCCAGAGGAAAATCTGAATCACGGACTTGGCCTT
>JAPLTR010000155.1 GCA_026398065.1 Verrucomicrobiota bacterium
GCACTTAACAGCGCGCAGAAGGTAGCAGCCGAGAGGCGAATCAGCCTGTATGACCGCCTTAGCGACTTCTACAGAAAGACGCTCGATTTATTGGAGAAAGAGATCACCGAGATCGACTCGAAGCTGAAGGGGCAGGTATGGGTCGATACCTTCGAGGGCAAAGTCCTGAAGGAGGTGCGTGAGATGAAAGTGAAAGAACGTGACGATCTCTATCGGGCAATTTGGCCCCAGATACTGCAATCAAGGGCACAACCAAAATGAAAGTGCTAAACAGAGCGCCAGAGCCACGTCCGTCTTGGATCCCGCACGTAGCTCATCGTCGACAAACGGGATGACTCGTGTTCAACAGCTGATCGAAGGACTGCGCAGCCGGAATAACCTCGTCGTGGAGGATCGGGAGGACGCATGGCTCATGCGCATTCCAATGGGCCAAGCGATGGCATGCGTGCTCACGATTCCGCGCGCGCGTTTCGAGTGGTTCGCATCCGTGACACGCGTCGCCGACAAGACAGAGACATGGAGCGACTGGATGGATCACTACGGGTCATCGCGCGAAGAACTCGACGCCGAGATGGCAGTCTGCATCTCTGCATTCGTCGAGCGTGTGGTGACGTCCGGGCTTCAGAGTCCTTTCCGCATCCATGAAGGGACCGACTAGCCATGCGCCAGCCACGTCCGGGCCGGCGCCCGGCCGCGGCTGACCGCCAATCTCTGTCCATCGATGAAGCCGCCCGCCGTAGTCCTGACCTTTCTTCTCCTCGCGCTTGCCGCGCTGGCTGAGCCCACGGAAAAGCCGATCCGCGAGCGCGGGGTGGTGAGCCGGGAGGTGTTCGCCGGACCGCCCAACTACGAGAGCGTGCCGGCGGGTGATGCCCGCGAGGAGGCGTGGATTTTGACGACCGCGAAGCAGGAGCGTTTCCACTTGGTGGTCCTCGCGGACCAGAAGAGGACGTTTGCGACGTTGCAGCGTTGTCTGGGTCGGCGAATTCAGGTCGAAGGCACCGTCTGGCCCGCGGAGACCGCCCACCATCGCACGCCGTTTCTGATCACCGTGCGCTCCGTCGAAGAGGCGCCTAGCGAACCAGCCGCGCCAACGGCCGCAAGCGGCCGGGATGCACGCCAATGACACTCGGCCCGCCATGAAACGCGATCTTTCAGTCACCCTGTCGTTGGTCGCCATGCTGGCGGTCTATGGGTTCGCCACGGCGACCGGCCACACCGAAGGCTCGTTCGGCGAAAGCCCGCCGTGGTGGTTTCATCTGATTTTCTGGCCGATGCTGTTGGCGGGACTTCGTGCGGCCATTCTCTGGTTTCAGACTTTGATCGACGCAGCCCGCCCAAAGGATCGAAAGGCGGCACGATATGTCTGGCTGATCGCCCATTTCGTGTTTGGCCCTTTCGCCTCGTATCTCTACTACTATGCCGTCAAGCCCGGCGGACCTGAGACTCTCGCCCGGCGGGAAGCTGCGCTGAAACGCCGGGCGAATGACGGCACCCTTTAGAACCCGACCGCAGGCATTTGTCTCCCTCCCCCTCTTCAGAAGATGACGCTCAAGCCCCACCTCGTCGGTCTGGCCGTTTTCGGCGCTGCCGGCTGTATCGGCCCGACCGCCCGGCAGAAAACCGAAATGCGGCACTTCGACGAAATCCGCCGGGCCGCGGCCACGCTGACCGTCGATCTGACGGACGGCGTCTCCGAGGCCGAGGCGTACCGGATCGCCGCCGACCACCCGGCCGGCCGGCTGTTTATCAGCTTTGGCGGCGGACTCTTTCCGCCCAAGGACGAAGGCAGCGCTTGGCGCGTGTCGTGGCGCGCGGGGATCGTCGGACAGATGAGGACCGACCTCGTGATTCAGAAAGCGGATGGGACGGTCACGGTGGAACGGAATTTCCCGCCGCCCGCTCCGGGCCCGAAAGCGCCCCCCTCAGCGGGCGCCCGCTCTCCGGGCGGCGCGCGATCCGATCCGAAGGTCTCATGATCAAACCACGGAGAAAAATAGCACGAGGCGGGCTTGGCGGGACGCCCCTTCAATTGTTCAGTCCCCCTGTTCCTGCTCGCCCCGCACCAGGTCGTCGACTTCTGCCGTGGCCAGCCGGAGAAATGCGAGCACCTCAACGGCCGTCGGAATTTTAAGCCGCCGGAAAAAATGAGGCACCCCACCCGCGAATCACCCATGAACCCACCTGACCGTCGCTCCGGCTCGAAATGAGACTCCTCGCCCTGCTGCTCCTCGTGTTGGTCGCCGGCTGCCGGGAGCGCGAGCCACAGTCGAAGACGACCCTCTACGTCATCCGTCTGGAAGTTGAGATGGACTCCCAGGCGAACGCGCGCATCGGAAAGCAAGTCGATGAAGTGCTGCGCCCGATCCTCGCTCCCGCCTTTGTGACCCAGGCCCTGGGTGCCGAGCCGCGACTTGCGGCGGAGGTTTCCCACGCCGAAGTGCGCCGCCAAAGAAACTCCTTCATTGAGATCGTGGTCACGGCGAAGACCGCCCAGGCCGCCCTTTCCGCCGGTCAGACGCTCGCGACCGCGGCGATTGGCCTGGGCAACGAGCGCGCTCCTCCCGATACCCATATCAAACTGGTATTGGACGGGGGGCCCTCCCTTGTCGCCCGCTCAACCGGGCAACGCCGCCTGCCACGGTCACGTGTTAGACCCACGGGACGCTTTGGGCGGCACGACGGGCGGAGTTACGTTCGCGGGCAACGTGAACGCTCGCTCCTTTCCCCCCGAGTTCGCCCTCCCCTCCCGCGCCGCGCGCGTCCTTGGCCGCTGGTCGGTGGCGGCCGCCCTGGCCCTCGCGCTCGTCGCGCGCGCCGCGGCGGTCACGGCGCAGATCGACGCAGCGGCGACGCAGCAGGTCATCCGCGGCTTCGGCGGCAACACCGTGTTTCTGCCGACCACGCCGCTGACGGATGGCGACCTCGACACGCTGTTCGGCAACGGCCCCGGCCAGATCGGCTTCACGCTGCTGCGCATCCGCGTCGCCCCCGACGCGGCGTGGCGCGCGCTCGAGCTCGCCAACGCCCTCGGCGCGCGGGCGCGCGGCGCGGAGGTCATCGCCACCCCGTGGTCGCCGCCCGCCGCGATGAAGACGAACAACAGCCTCATCGCCGGCGCGCTCAACGCCTCGGCCTACGCCGACTACGCGACCTACCTGAACGACTTCGCGACCTACATGGCGGCCAGAGGTGCGCCGCTCTATGCGATCTCGGTCCAGAACGAGCCCGACATCGAGGTGACCTACGAATCCTGCGACTGGACGCCCGCGCAGATGCTCGCGTTCTGCCGGAACAATGCCGGCGCGATCACGGCCACGCGCGTGATCGCCCCCGAGTCGTTTCAATTCCGCAAAGCTATCTCCGACCCCCTGCTCAACGACGCCGTCGCCGCCGAGAACCTCGATATCATCGGCGGACACATCTACGGGGCCGGCCTCGCGCCCTATCCGCTCGCCGCGGCGAAGGGCAAGGAGGTGTGGATGACGGAGCACCTCGATCTCTCGACCGACTGGCCGGGCGCCCTCGCCACCGGCAAGGAGATCCACGACTGCCTCGCGACGGCGAACTTCAGCGCCTACATCTGGTGGTATTTGCGGCGGTACTACGGCCCGCTCGGCGAGGACAGCCTCGTCACGAAGCGCGGCTACGTGATGGCGCAGTTTGCCAAGTTCATCCGCCCCGGCTTCTCGCGCGTCGGCGCCACCGCCAGCCCCGCGGCCGGCGTCTTCGTCTCCGCGTACAAGCGCGAAAAGCTGGTGGTCGTCGCGCTCAACCTCGGCACCGCCCCCGTGACGCAGACCTTCTCGCTCGCGGGCGCGACGGTCGCCACGGTCGCGCCGTGGGTGACCTCGGCCACCGCGAGCCTCGAGGCGCAGCCGGCCCTCGCGGTGGCGGGCGGGACCTTCACCGCCACGCTGCCCGCGGGGAGCGTGACGACGTTCGTCGGCGACCTGGTGCTGTCCGCGCCGGTCATCGTGACCCCGCCGCAGTCCCGCAGCGTCGTCGCCGGCGGCACCGCCGTGCTCGACGTGACCGCGGGCGGCGAGTTTCTCACGTATCAGTGGTTCAAGCACGGCGTCGCGCTCCGCGGCGCGACCGACCGGTGGCTGACGCTGCCGAATGTCGGGCCCGCCGACGCCGACACCTACACGGTCGCGGTCGCCAACGCCGGCGGCACCGTCACGAGCGCCGCCGCCACGCTCGGGCTGAGCCCCGCGGGCAGCGCGGGCCGCCTAACCAACCTCTCGACGCGCTCGCTGGTGCAGACGGGGGACAACGTGCAGATCGCGGGCTTTGTGATCGCCGGCACCGGGTCGAAGTCGGTGCTCGTGCGCGCCGCCGGACCGGCGTTGAAGACCCTGTTCGGCCTCGGCGGCGCGCTCGACGATCCCGCGATCGAGGTCCGCGACGCGCGCACCGGCGCCCTCGTCGCCGGCAACGACAACTGGGACGCCGGCCTCGCGCCGGCCTTCGCCGCCGTGGGGGCGTTTGCGTGGCCGGCGGGCGGCCGGGACGCGGCGGTCCTCGTCAGCCTGCCGCCCGGCGCCTACACCGCCATCGTCCGCGGCAGCGGCACCACGACCGGCGTCGCCCTCGTCGAGGTGTACGACGCGGACGGTCGGCCGGGCGCGGTGCTGAGCAACCTCTCGACGCGCTCCGTCGTCGGCACCGACGAGAGCGTGCAGATCGGGGGCTTTGCCCTCGGCGGCGGCGCGGCGAAAACGGTCGTGATCCGCGCGACGGGCCCGACGCTCCACAAGCGCCTCGGCGTGACCGGTGCGCTGGCCGATCCCGTGATCGAGTTGCGCCGCGAGGGCCGCAGCGAGGTCCTCGCCACCTCCGACGACTGGAGCCCCGCCCTCGCGCCGCACTTCGCGAGCGTCGGCGCCTTCGCGTGGCCGGCCGACAGCCGCGATGCCGCGCTCGTGGCGACGCTGGAGCCGGGCGCCTACTCCGTGATCGTCCGGGGCAAGGGCACCGCGACCGGCGTGGCGCTGGTCGAGGTCTACGCCGAGCCGTAACGCAGACTATCTCATGGGCGCGAAGAAATTTTCAAAAAGGTCGCTCGCCCGGTAGGCCGCCTGCTTGCAGGCGCTCGGAGCGAAGGCGGACAGACTGGCAACGGAGGCGACGGGCAGGCCGACCAAGCGCCCGCGAGCGGGCTGCCTAC
>JAPLTR010000941.1 GCA_026398065.1 Verrucomicrobiota bacterium
AGCTTCTGCGCCTCCTCCTGGTCGACGCCCTTTCGCGCCTCCTCGACGAGGGACAGGATGTCGCCCATGCCGAGGATGCGACTCGCCATGCGCTCCGGGTGGAAGGGTTCGAGCCCGTTCACCTTTTCGCCGGTACCGGCAAACTTGATCGGCTTGCCCGTAACATGGCGCACCGACAGCGCCGCGCCGCCGCGTGAATCACCATCGAGCTTGGTCAGCACCACGCCGGTCAGCGGCAGCGCCTCGCTGAACGCCTTGGCGACGTTGATGGCGTCCTGGCCCTGCATCGCGTCGACGACGAACAGCGTCTCGACCGGGTTGACCGCGCCGTGCAGCTGGCGGATCTCCTGCATCATCGCCTCGTCGATCGCGAGGCGGCCGGCGGTGTCGACGATCAGCACGTCGTGGTAGTGGGTCTTCGCGTGCTGCAGCGCGGCCGCGGCGATGTCGACCGGTTTCTGCCCGGTTGCGGACGGGAAGAAATCCGCACCAACCTGCTCCGCGAGCAGCCTCAGCTGCTCGATGGCGGCGGGGCGGTAGACGTCGCACCCGACGACGAACGGACGATAGCCGCGCTTCTTGAGGAGCTTGCCGAGCTTGGCGGAGGAGGTGGTCTTGCCGGAACCGTGGAGACCGACCATCAGGATCTTGAGCGGCCGGGCGCCGGAGAGGGCGGTGGAGCCCTCGCCGAGCAGCTTCACGAGTTCGTCGTGGATGATTTTGACGACTTGCTGGCCGGGGGCGACGCCCTTGAGGACCTCCTGGCCGACGCACTGCGTTTGCACGCGCTCGACGAACTCGCGGGCGACCTTGAAATGGACGTCGGCGGAGAGGAGGGCGGTGCGCACTTCCTTGAGTGCCTCCGCCATGTTTTCTTCCGTGAGTTTGCCGACGCCGCGGAGGTTACGCAGGGCGTTGCCGAGTTTTTCCGTGAGAGATTCGAACATGGAACCTCACCGTTGCATGATTTCCCCGCGCGAAGCAACCACGCGTGAGGATCACCACCGCCCTTGGTCAGGCGCCGGCGGCAGCCGGAGCGGCGGGGGCCGCCTCCGAAGGCCTGATTTGGCTCAATTTGGCCAAAACGACTTCCTTCGTGACCGGCTTCACCAGATAGTGGCGGGCGCCGAGTTGGATGGCCTTGGCCAGGCTGGCGCGATCCTTGGAGCCCGTGCAGATGACCACTTCCGTGGAGGCCAGCAACGGGTTCTGACGGATGCGGTGCAGCAGCTGGTATCCGTCCACCTCGGGCATCGCCAGATCGATAAACGCCACGTCGAAATAACGGGAGGGATCGTCGAGCAAAGCCCAGGCGGACTTGGCATCTTCGACCGCGGTCACCTGGTGGGTGCCGGGCGCGGATACAATTTTCTGCAAGACCTCCCTCGATACGGGCTCGTCGTCCACGATAAGAAGTTTCATGGTAGATGGGTAGACGTCCAATCGGCACATTTACGCACGACTTTAACCCGCGGTGGTCAAGTCATCGAATTGGCCGCAGTTACAGCGTTATTTCCGTCGGGTACGCGTTCTAGGCAGGACGGGGGGGGGGGGGCGGGCGGTGCGCCAGCGGGAACACCGAAGGGATAGTTGGATTCGAGTGGTTGAGTGAGCTGATTGGGCGGGAGGTTCGGGCTGTGCCGGTTGCCTCTGCGAAACCCGCCGGCCCGTGAAAATTCGTCCTCGTCAAAGCCCCGCGATTGGCGAATAACCGCCGTCCCTATGAACCCTGTTCTCAAGCTCTTGATCGAAGGCACCAGCCTCACAACCGGCCAGATGGCCCAGGTTGCGGGGCTGTCCGAGGCCGAGGTTAATCAGCACCTGGAACAGTTGAAGAAGGACAAAATCTTCCTCGGCTGGCGTCCGGTGCTCGATCTCTCCCACGAGGCCGCCGCCGCCAGCGCCGTGCGCGCCGTCATCGAGGTCAAGGTCACCCCGGAGCGCGGGGGCGGGTTCAACCGCTTTGCGGAGCGCATCGCGCGGTTCGACGAGGTCGAGTCCTGCTACCTGATGTCGGGCGGCTACGACCTGCTGGTCTTCGTCAAGGGCCAGTCCCTGCAAAAGGTGGCGTCCTTCGTGTCCGAGAAGCTCTCGACCATCGAGGGCGTGCGGGGCACCTCCACCCATTTCATGCTGCGTTGCTACAAGGAGCAGGGGTTCCTGCTCGATGGCGGCGAGGCGCAAAGCTCACGGCTCAACGTCGCGCCCTAAACGCGTACCCCACCTACCATGAGCAACAGCACCGACCCAAAACGTTGGGTGGCGGGCCACGTGGCTTCGCTGCCCAAGAGCGGCATCCGGGACTTCTTCGAACTCGTCGCCAAGATGAAGGGCCAGGACGTGATCTCCCTCGGCGTGGGCGAGCCCGACTTCGTCACCCCGTGGCACATCCGCGAGTCCGCGATCTTCGCCCTCGAGCGCGGCAAGACCTACTACACGTCGAACCTCGGCATGATCGAGCTCCGCCGTGAGATCGCGAAGTATGTCGAGGAGCACTTTGCCGTCAGCTACCGGCCCGACGATCAGGTGATCGTGACCGTGGGCGTGAGCGAGGCGCTCGATCTCGCCCTGCGCGCGTTCTGCAATCCCGGCGACAAGGTGATGTTTCACCAGCCCTGCTACGTGTCCTACAGTCCGAGCGTCACGCTCGTGCACGGGCAGGCGATCGCGGTGCCGACGTACGCGAAGGACAATTTCGCCCTCACCGCCGAGGCCCTGCGCGCCGCCTGGCAGCCGGGCGCGAAGATCCTCATGCTCAACCTCCCGTGCAATCCCACGGGCGGCACCTGCGACCGCACGCAGCTCGAGCAGATCGCCGCGTTCTGCCGCGAGAAGGATCTCCTCGTCATGAGCGACGAGATCTATTCGGAACTCACTTTCGACGGCACGCACACCAGCATCGCCAGCCTCCCCGGCATGGCGGAGCGCACGATCTTCCTGCATGGTTTCTCGAAGGCCTTCGCGATGACCGGCTGGCGCATCGGCTA
>JAPLTR010000365.1 GCA_026398065.1 Verrucomicrobiota bacterium
TCAGCCCGGCCTCCAGGGCTTCGCCTTGCGTTTCCAAAAGCGCTTCGACGGCTTCGAGGTAGCTGTTCTGCATTTCGACGTAGGTGGCGATGGGCACCGCCCCGAGGCGGTAGTGTCGGTCGGCCAGCTCGGCCGCCTCGCGGAATTTCTTCACCGCATCCGGCGCCCAGCGCCGCGCCTCGGCAGATTTCGTGGCATACGCGTGGGCCGAGGTCAGCACCTCGCGTTCGAGTTCGCGTTGCGCCACGAGCGCCGCCGCCTCCGCTTGGCGCCGCCGGGCTTCGGCAACATCGACGCCGCTGCGAGTTTTTCCGCCCACGGGGAGCGGGATGCTCAAGCCGACGCCCACCGTGGTCTCCCGGTCGCCGGCTCGTTCCTGCGAGTAGAACGGGCTCACGCTGATCGCGGGATGCCGTTCGTTTCTCGCGAGGCGGACTTCATAGCCCTGCTGCTCCAGTTCCACGCGCCGCATCTTGAAATCGAAATTGTTTTCCCGGGCCGCGTTCATCAGGACGTCCGTTTGCGGCGTCTCTTTGAAGGCGAGCGGCATCGCGCCCACCCGCAGCGGTGAGTCCGCCGCCGCGCCGCGCAGTTGATTCAATTCGATCAGGGCCGACTGCACCTCGAGTTCCGCCCGGGTGGCGCGACGCTGCAACGACAGCTCGCTGGCCTCGACCACCCGCGTTTCGAGCAAGGGCGTGACTCCGGCCGGGTCGCGGGCGAGAAAGGTCTCCTTGAGGGCGGCAAAGCGATCCGCGACTTCGCGCACCGCCGCCGCTTTGGCATTGGCCGCATAGAGTCCGAACGAAAGCGTGCGGGCGCGGGCATCGAGCGCCGCGCGAAAACGGTTTAGGCCGAGTTCCGCAAGTTCGACCTGACGATTCGCGATGGCTTTGCGCAGCGCGATCCGTCCCGGCCACTCGAACGTTTGCGTCACGGAGACGGACCACGCCGTGCCTTCGCCCGCGAGCGTGCCATTTGCTTCGCGCACCCGCTTGCGTCCGAGATCGAGCGACAGTTCCGGATCGTTGAACGCTGCGGCCGCGCGCACGCCGGCCTTCGCGGTGCCGATTTCGGCTTGATAGAAGGCAAACTCGGGATTCTTCGAGAGAATTTCCTGCACGAGTTCGGAGGGAGCGACAGTCGCCGGCGCTTCGTGGGCATGGGCGAAGGATGCGGTGCCGAGCACGGCACTGGCCAAGAGGAGGAAAATGGGAGGTCGGGAAAACTTCATGGGAGAGGAGCGGGACATGACGGGGAAACGCGGGACACGGCCACCAAGCACGCACAACGGCGCGGTGGGGCGCGATGAATCGCGAAGAAATCGCGCCGGTCCGACGCAGGGACCGGTCAGGCGATCAAACCGAAGGGGCGCGAGAAAGCGGAGCCGCTCGCTGCACCAAATGCCACGTTCGCTGGAATTCGTCCCCGTGATCGTCCCGTCCCGGCATCAATTCGGAAGCCGGATCGGGTTCAACAAAATCACCGCGAAGACAAATGAGACACGCGCAAAGCAGCGCTTCAGAGGGCGGCGGCGCTTTCACGTCGTCGCTGGAAATCTTGATCATTCCCGTCTCAAAAACGGCGCAGCTGTCTGTGCAGCCCTTGTCGGACATGTCGTTGCACGGGCTCGCGCAGCCGAAGAAAGCCGCCTCCGGCAAGATCTGCCCAATCTCACAGCGCAGCGTCGCAGGGAGCCAAAGGATCCCCAGCACGAGAGCAATGAGACTATAAACGCGCCGCACGATTGAGAATACGTCGCAACTGCTATGGCTTATTGTCAATCGGGATCGCCAAACTCTCTCTGAAAACACGGAGTTGGAGGGCGTCCTCTTGCATCGTTCAGGTGCTGATTCCTCCGTGTTTTCATGTCGAGGTAATACTTGCGGATGATGCTTTCCGAGTTGCCGGCCTGAATCGCGGCTTCACCGCGGGAACGGAATTTCGCGACGAACATCGAAATGAACGTGTGCCGCATCACGTCGTGCGAGAGGCTGAATTTCTTCCGCAGCGCAGAACTCCGCTGTTGAAAGTTGCCGACCACGAGCGGGGATTTTTAGGGCGGATAGGCGCGCAGCCAGGCCGCGAGATTCGGCTGAATCGTGATCTTGCGCGGCTCGCGGATTTTCGAGACCTCGGCGGAAATCGCGATGAACCCGCCTTTGAGGTCTACCGCGTCGCGCGAGTGGTTTGGGGCGCGCCGGCGTCGGACGGCGGTCGCATCCGGAGCAGGAACGAACAGGCCTATCGCTCCTCGGACAAATCCATCTGCGAGTGCTGCCACCCCACCGCGCTTTTCGACGCAGAAGGCACCATGTGAGTGCCCCAACTCCAACTTGATTCGATTCGCGAGGTCATGTTTCAGCGTCAGCCCCACCCAAGCGCCCGCCCGAGTTGATAGACGGCAAAGCACACGAGCCAGGCCGTGGCGGTCAGGTAGAATTGCTGAAACAGCGTCCAGCCCCACGAATTCGTTTCACGCTTCACGATGGCGGTGGTGCTCAAGCACTGCATCGCGAGCACGTAATAGATCATCAGGTTGATGCACACGAGCGGAGTGAACAGCAACCGGCCATCGGGCCATCGCGCCTTTTGGAGCGCGACCCGCAGAGGCAGCGTGTCGCCTTTCGGATCGGTCTCGACCCCGAAGATTACCCCGGTCGCGCTCACGAACACCTCGCGTGCGACGAATGAACCGAGGAGACCGACTCCAACCCGCCAGTCGAATCCCAGCGGCGCGATAACCGGCTCAAGCGTGTGGCCGACCGTTCCGGCGTAGCTATGCGCGCGCTGTTCTGCGGGCGGTGTGCCTTCCGGCATTTTCGGATATGCCGCCAGGAACCAAAGGATGATCGACACGCCGAGAATCACGGTGCCCGCTTTGCGGACGAAAATCCAGCCGCGCTCCATCATTTGCAGGCCGAGGGCCTTGAGCGACGGCAAGCGATAGGGCGGCAACTCCATGATCATCATTGGCACCTCGCTTTTCAGCAGCGTGCGCTTGAACAGCCACGCGAACCCGAACGCGGCCGACGTTCCCAGCGCATACATGCCGAGCATGATGCCGACCTTGGATAACACCGGCACGTTCTCGGTCGGGAACAAGGCGGCGATGAGCAACAGATACACCGGCAGGCGCGCCGAGCAGCTCATCAGCGGCGCGATCAGGATCGTGATGATGCGGTCTTTCTTGTTCTCGATAGTTCGCGTCGCCATCACGCCGGGAATCGCACACGCGTAAGAACTCAGGAGCGGGATGAACGATTTTCCATTGAGACCGACGCGGCTCATCAGCCGGTCCATGATGAACGCGGCGCGGGACATGTAGCCGGTGTCTTCGAGCAATCCGATGAAGAAATAGAGAATCAAAATCTGCGGCACGAACACGAGCACGCGCCCCGCGCCCGCGATGGCCCCGTCCGTGATCAAATCCCGCAGGTCGCCGGCCGGCATGGCGTTCTTCACCCAATCGGCGAGCAGGGAAACGCGTTCGTCGAGCCAGTCCATCGGCACCTGCGCAAAGGTGAAAATGCTAAGGAAAAGTGTTCCCATCACCGCCACGAGAACCAGCCAGCCCCACACCGGATGCGTCACAACGGCGTCGATCCGGTCGCTGGGGGTCGGGCCGGTCTTGCCCGCCGACAGAACCACCTCGGCGGTGAGTTGGGCGATCGCTTCATAGCGCGAACTCACGAGAATGCCGGCCCAATCGGTGCCTTCCGCGTCCCAGCGTTTCTGCCAGCCGGCGAGAATTTCCTGCGTGCGCGCGCTCAACGGAGTCGAGCCCGCGACGCGCACTGAATCTTGATCCGTGAGCAGCAGCAGCGCCTCGGCGCGGGCGATGAGCGGAGCCTTTCCGTCCTCGGTCAGGGATGCCTGCAATTCCGTTACCGCCGGCGCGATGGGAGCAGGAATATTCCACGCGTGCCGCGAGAGCAGCAATTCTGCACGGCTCATCGCGAGTTTCAGCTCGATGATGCCTCTGCCGTTCACCGCTTCGCAGGGAATCACGGGAATTCCGAGTTCATGTTCGAGCCGTGCGACGCGGATGTTCAATCCGGCCTCGACCGCCAAATCCATCATGTTGAGGACGAGAATCACGGGCCGGCCGAGGTCGAGAACCTGATGAACGAGGTAGAGATTCCGTTCGAGGTTCGTCGCATCGACGACGCAGAGGATGCGGTCGGGCTGCGGGGTATCGCTGCGGCGGCCCAGCAGCACATCGCGGGTCACCGCTTCGTCCGGCGAACGGGCCGCAAGCGAATACGCGCCCGGCAGGTCGATCACCGTCATCGGCTGTCCGTGTTGCGAATAGGCGGTGCCGACCTTTTTCTCCACGGTGACGCCGGGGTAGTTGCCGACCTTCTGTTTCAGGCCGGTGAGCGCATTGAACAAGGTGCTCTTGCCGCAATTGGGGTTGCCGACAACGCCGTAGATCGGCTGGCGCGACGCCTTGGGCGAAGCCAGTGGGGAGGGAGTGGGAAGAGTCATGGCGGTGGCAACAGCATCAAGGTGACGGCTCCACGAGAATCTGTTCGGCCTCGTTCTTGCGGAGCGTGAGATGATAGCCGCGAACGGTGATTTCGAGCGGATCGCCGAGCGGAGCCGCGCGCACGAGCACGATTTTCGTGCCGGCGAGCAGTCCCATTTCGCGGAGGCGGACGGAGGCCGCACCGTTTTTCGATATTTCCCGCACGATGGCGGTTGATCCGATGGACAAGACGGAAAGTTTGATGAGGGAAGACATGGATGAGAGACGCGCAAAACCAGTTGCCTAGCTAAAGAAACGCAGCGCCGAGCCTACGCGGCGTAGCGCCGACGGCAGATGAACCGATCCAATAGGGACCGGACTAGGCCAATGAAGGGGAGCGCGGTGCGGGCGCCGCGCGGCGCTCAAACTGCCAAGGTCGGGCCAGCTCAAAAGATTCGACCAAGGATCGCGGTTTCGCCGCGACGATCATCGTCGGGCACAGGTCTAGGCACCGGCAGCAAATGTGACAGCAGCAGGGCACCGCCTCGGGCACGACGACGCTGGGTTGATCCGAGGTCGGCGCGGAGAGATTCAATTCGAGGTTTTGGCAGCCGTCTTTGCTGCACGGACTACCAGGCGGACAATTGCACGTTGAGCCATCGTTGGCGACGGTTGGCTGAAGCAGCCCCGCCGCCACGAGTTCGCACCGCAGGGTCGCCGGCAACCAGAGGGTCACCAGCAGAAGAGCGATCATTGAACCGACACGGCGCATGAGAACCAATCTCACCGACCGCCAAGAGAAGTCAATTTTCATGCGCTGCGGTGACCAATCGCCGGGTCCACGCGCGGGACGCACATTGCCAGCGGGTCACAGTTCGCAGCGGTTCCCAAGCTTGCAGGCAGTTTCTTTGCCGCGTAGCATCCAGTCACGCGCCGAACATGGCGCACAAAATCATGAAAGACGATTGTCTGATTAAGCGCACAACGATTACCGCGCTCGACGAGGTTTGTCGCGGTCTGCCGGAGATCGCCCAGCGGCACAAATTTGGCGTGCTCGGCGTGCATGACCTCAAGGAGAAGATGACCAGCAAGGGGGTCGCCTTCGACCGCGAATGCCGCGTGTTCGAGGTCTGCAATCCGCAGCAAGCAAAGGAAATTTTGAATCGCTCGATGGAAATCGCCACCGTTCTTCCCTGTCGCATTTCGGTTTACCAAGAGGGTGGCCGCACGGTGATGGCGGCCATCAAGCCCACGCTGTTGCTCGGGTTATTCGATGTGCCAGGCGCGGCCGCAGCGGCAAAAGAGGTCGAGGACACGATGGGCAAGATCATCGAGGACGCGACGCCATGTTTCGCAAAGGAACCAATCCGGCACGGGCGAATTGCACGGCGAGTCTTTCAACGAGGTGCGCGAACGCGACGCCGCTGCAACTCGCTGATTGTCGTCACGTGCAGGATCGCGTCCGAATAGAAACAGGCGCACAGAACCAGCAACGAACCCGAAGGGAATCCCCGCTCCTGCCTCCTCTCAAGAAACGTAGCGTCTCAAAAGGATCACCCCGGAAACATCACTGGCGGCCGGCCGCATCTTCGAGCGCGCAACCGAGATTCCTACTGCGAATCATGGGCGTCTCGCTGAAGGTGCATTCGGTAACCGGGCAGACCTCCGGAATGTTTCGATGTGCCAGCGGAGAAGCGCTGTTAGAATGCCGTCGGAATTGACATCTAGCTCTTGGGACGCACGGTCAATCTAAGTGTCCGCCAGCAATAAATTTCTTACTGTGCTTTTCTCCCTCGCCCTGTGGCTGGGGGCTACAGGTCATTGTAATTTGGAAGCCGCGGGCATTCTGACGTCTCGCGCCGAGTCGCACTCCCCGGGCAATGGCTGCTGCGACGGATCGGCCGACAGCTGCACTGTGGACGGGTGTCAGGTAGTCGAAAACGGAGCGTATCAGAATTCCAGTGATGGCGCCACGCTCGAGACCCCGGCTTTTTCTTGTCTTTGTCTGATCTACTTTAACGTCGCTCTTCGTCCTGCGGTGGTCGCAGCGGAGTCGTCTTGGGGCACTGATTTTGAGCGACCGCTCGATTGGGTGCCGAGTTGGCAGTTTGTGCAGCGCGCCGCCCCGTCGCCGCGCGCTCCAGCCTGCGCCTTGTCCTGATCGGTCCCCGCGCGGACCGATAGGAGTTCTCATTCCGCGTTGACGCCTGCGCGCGTCTCGCCGTCCCGGACAGTGCCACACCCTCCGCCGTTCACCCTGATCGTTTTCATATCCTCATGATCTATTCCAAAATTTTCATTCCCCCGCTTATTCTCGGAAGCGTGTGGCCGGCCGTCTCGTCGGCGCGGGCCGGCGCTGAACCGCCCCCCTTTGCCGCGCCTGTGTCTCCGCGCGACGGAAATCCCGAGCCAACCCCGACCGCGGTTCGACCGTTGAGTTTGGCGGCCGCGATTGCCGAGGCCGTTGCACAAAGCCCCGCGCTGCGCGTGATTGAAGCCGACATCGACTCTGCCCGCGGCGACACGCTGACCGCGCAGACCAAGCCCAGTCCGGAACTCTTCTTCGCTCCCGGACTGAAGCGCGTCCGCGAAGGCGACGGCACGCACCACGAGTTCAAGGGCACGATCGCTCTCACCCAGCAATTCGTCTTTCCGGGGAAGCGGGAGTTATTGATCTCGATTGCCGAGAGAAACGTCGAATTACGGAAGCTTGGTATCGAGGGACTGCGCTTTCAGCTCGCGGCGGCGGTGCGCAAAACGTTCTACGAATTGCTCGCAGCCCAAGGGGTCGTCAGCCTGCGTCGGCAGCAGCTCGAATCGGCGCAAACATTCCAGCAGGCCGCGACCAAACGGGCGGCAAGCGGCTATGCTTCGGATTTCGAGGCGGTGAAGAGCCAGGGCGACGTGATCAACGCCAAGAAGATGCTGACGGCTGCGCAGGGAGAGATTGCATCCGCTCGGGTCGAATTGAACTCCCTGCTCGGCCGCGATCCTTCGGCGCCGCTCGAGGTGGACGGAACGCTCGACGCTCCGCCGGAACGCCCGTTGGCCGATTTGCTGGCCGCGGCACTGGCGGAGAATCCGAGCCTGCGTGTGCAGGCGATGCAGGCGGAGATCGCGGGCCTGAGTTTACGCAAAGCGCGCCTGGCGCGAAAACCGGAATTTTCCGTCGGACCTTCGCTGGAATACAGCAAGTCGGAACAGGTGCTCAGCCTCGGCGCAACGGTGTCGCTGCCCAACAAGAACTACGGTCGCGGCGAAATCCTCACGGCCACGGCCGAGCAGCGGAAAGTGCTGGCCGAAACCGAACGGCTGCGGCGGGAAATCACCGGTGCGGTCGCGAAGGCCGCCACCCAACTGACCACGGCCCGTAACCAGCTCGCGCTCTATTCGCCCGCTTACCTCGAGCAGCTTAAAGCCGTCGTCGAGCAGGCCGAGAAGAGTTACGCGCAAAATGCGACGTCGCTGCTGATCTACCTCGACGCCAAGCGCACGTATTTCGACACGCTCGCCGACTACTACGAAGCGGTCGCCAGTGTAGCCACCCACCGGGCCGAACTCGAATCGGCGGTCGGCGTGCCCCTCGAACTGAAATCCTCCCCTTCCACCCCCTGATCCCTTTATGAAATCACCTCTCCTCTGCACCACCGCCGTCATCGCCCTTCTCTTCGCGCTGAACGGCTGCAACAAAAAAGAAGCGCCCACCAAACCTGCGGCCAAGGCCGAGTCCAAACACGAGGAAAACATCGTCACGCTGACGAAAGAAAATCTCGCGCGGGTTTCCGTCAAAAACGAGGTCGTTGTCCGGGGCAGCCTCGACATGACACTCAAAGCCGTCGGTCGCGTCGGCGAGAACCTCAACAAGACAGCCAAGGTCCGGGCCACGTTCGAGGGCCGTCTGACCAAGCTCACTTTCGACCTCAACCAGAGTGTCAAAGCGGGCGACGTGATGGGGTTGGTCGAGACCCCGGAACTCCTCGGTAAATTGCTCGAACTCAAAGCCCCCATCGATGGGCGCATCACGGAGCGCAAAAGCACGGTCGGCGAACACATCGGCAAGGAAACCGAAATCTACACCATCAGCGACCCAACTGATTTGTGGGTGCTAGCCGAGGTCAAGGAGCGTGACATTGGAGCGATTAAAGTCGGGCAGAATGCCGAGTTTGCCGCGCTCGCCTACCCCGGGGAAACCTTTCGCGGCAAAGTCGTGTTGCTCGGCAACCGGGTCGAAACGGAATCGCGCACGCTGGAGGTCCGAATCGACGTCAACAACGCCGATGGTCGCTTAAAACCCGGGATGTTTACCGATGTGGAAATTGCCACCACGGCGATCAAGGATGTGCTGGTCATCTCCGATCAGGCGCTCCAGACGCTCGAAGACGAGCAGATCGTCTTCGTCGCTCTCAGCGACACGAAGTTTGAAAAGCGCATCATCAAAACCGGTCTCGAACAGCGCGGCCGCGTGCAGATCGTGGAGGGACTTAAAGAGGGTGAACGGGTCGTCACCGAAGGTAGTTTCATCCTGAAATCGGAACTGCTCAAAGGCGAACTCGGGGAGGAAAAGTGATGATCAACGCGATTCTCAATTTTTCTGTCCGCCAACGGATGATTGTCATTTTGGCGACGTTGATTTTGGCCGGGTTCGGCACTCTCGCGCTGAAACAGATTCCCATCGACGCGTTTCCCGACGTGACGAATGTGCAGGTGCTCGTGCTCGCCACCGCCGGCGGCATGTCTCCGCCCGAGGTCGAGAAGCTCGTGACCCGCCCCATCGAAATGGGTATTGCGGGCCTGCCGCGGCTCACGGAAATCCGCTCAGTCTCGAAGATCGGCCTGACCGCCATCACCATCGTGTTTGAGGACGGCGTGGACGACTACTTCGCCCGTCAACTCGTCAGCGAACGCCTGCAAAGCGTGCGCGGCAGTCTGCCCGGCGGAGTCGATGTTCAGCTCGGGCCGATCACGACCGGCCTCGGCGAGGTGTTTCAATACACGCTGATCAGCCAGAACCCGAAATACGGCGCGACCGAATTGCGCACCGTGCAAGACTACATCGTGCGCCCGATCCTGCGCACCGTGCCGGGCGTCACCGACGTGAATTCCTTCGGTGGACTGGTTAAACAGTATCAGGTCATCGTGAACCCGGACCGGCTCACGTCCTTTGGGATCACGCTCGCGCAGATGTTCGAGGCGCTGGAAAAGAACAACGCAAACGCCAGTGGTAATTACATCGAGCACAAGTCGGAGCAATACATCGTGCGCGGACTTGGCCTGGTGAAGGACACCAGAGACATCGAAAACATCATAGTCGCCGTGCAGAAGCACACGCCCATCTACATCCGCGATCTGGCCGACGTGAAGATCGGGGCGGAGCTGCGGCAGGGGGCCGTCACCGCCAATGGCAAGGGGGAGGCCGTCGCCGGGATCGTGCTCATGCTGAAAGGCGCGAGCGGCCGCGACGTCGTCAACGCCGTCAAGGAGCGGCTGCCTGCGATCCAGAAGGCACTGCCCAAAGGCGTCGAACTGGTGCCGTTCTACGACCGCACCGACCTGGTGAAGAAGGCAATTAACACCGTCACGAAAGCGCTGCAGGAGGGCGCCATCTTTGTCTTCGTCATGCTAGTGGTGCTGCTCGCCGACGTGCGCAGCGCGATCATCGTCACACTCGTGCTCCCGTTGGCGGCGCTCTTCGCGTTCATCCTCATGAAGTGGTATGGCCTTAGCGCCAACCTCATGTCGCTCGGTGGACTCGCCATCGGCATCGGCATGATGGCGGACGGAGCGGTGGTCATGGTGGAGAATGTTCACCGCCACCTCACAGAGCCGCCGGGCAAACTGAAACACGCCCATGCCGGGAAAGTGGAGACGGTGCTCTATGCCGCAAAAGAGGTGGGCCGTCCTATCGTCTTCGGTATCGCGATCATCATCATCGTGTTTCTGCCCCTGTTCACCTTGGAAGGTTTTGAGGGGAAAATGTTCTCGCCGCTCGCGTTCACGATCTCTTTTGCGCTCCTCGGTTCGCTGATTCTGTCCCTCACGCTCGTGCCTATGCTGTGCACGTTTGTGCTCAAGCAAGTGCCGCATGAACGCGACCCGTTTCACATCCGTTGGCTCAAGCAACTCTACCTCGTGACGCTCAAGCCCTGCGTCAAATATCCCTGGCTCGTGGCGCTGTTCGCGCTGCTCGCGCTGGGCGGTGCCCTCTCGCTCGTGCCGGGCATCGGCACCGAGTTTCTGCCGGCGCTCGACGAGGGTTCCATCGCGGTGCAGACCTTTCGCATCCCAAGTATTTCGCTGCCACAGTCGCTCGCTTTGCAGACCGAGGCAGAGAAGCTGCTCAAACAGTTTCCCGAGGTGATCGACGTGGTCTCCAAGACCGGCCGAGCGGACATCGCCTCCGATCCGATGGGCATCGAAGTCAGCGATGTCATCGTGACGCTCAAGCCTCGCGAGGAGTGGACGACCGTGTCGTCAAAGGAAGAATTGGTCGAGAAGATGCGCGCCGCCCTGGCCGAACTGCCAGGTGTGGCGTCGAGTTTCTCGCAACCTATCGCCCTGCGCGTGGATGAACTCGTCAGCGGCGTGAAGTCGGCCATCGGCATCAAAATCTTTGGCGATGACCTCGACGTGCTGAAGGCGAAGGCCGAGGCCGTCGCCCGCGTGCTGGGCAAGGTGCCAGGCGCTACGGACATCAATGTCGAAAAGGTCAGCGGGCTCGCCTACCTCCAGATCGAAATCGACCGCGAAAAGATCGCGCGCTACGGCATCAATGTTGCCGACGTGCAAAACGTCATCGAAATTGCCATTGGCGGAAAAGAGGCGAGCAAGGTCTACGAGGGCCTGAAGGTCTTCGGTCTTGCGGTGCGGTTTCCCGAATCAGCCCGCAACGACGTCGCGCCCATTCGCGAGATTCTTATTCATTCGCCGACTGGTGCGCTGATCCCACTGGGCCAACTCGCCAAAGTCACTGTCAGCGAAGGTCCGGCTCAAATCAGCCGTGAAATGGGCCAGCGGCGCATTGTAATCGAATGCAATGTCACGGGCCGTGATCTCGGTGGATTCGTCGCCGAAGCCCAGGAGAAGATAGACGCAGGGGTGAAGCTGCCGCCCGGCTACCTCATTACTTGGGGCGGCCAGTTCGAGAACCAACAACGTGCGATGAAGCGCTTCTCCATCGTCGTGCCGATCACCATCGCTGCAATTTTCCTCTTGTTGTTCAGCTCGTTCAACTCGGTGAAGCAGGCCGTTCTCATCATCCTCAATATCCCGTTCGCCCTGATCGGCGGCATCGTCGCCCTTGTGCTCGGCGAGTTCAACCTGAGCGTCAGTGCGAGTGTCGGCTTCATCGCGTTATTCGGCGTCGCCGTGCTCAACGGCGTTGTGATGGTCAGCTATTTCAACGAACTCCGCCGCGAAGGAAAGAAAGTCGCTGACGCCGTGATCGAAGGGGCGGTGCTGCGCCTTCGCCCTGTGTTGATCACCGCCAGTGTCGCCGCGCTCGGCCTGATTCCGATGCTCTTCGCGACCGGCCCCGGCAGCGAAATTCAAAAGCCCCTGGCCGCCGTGGTCATCGGCGGTTTGGTCAGCTCAACCTTCCTCACGCTCTACCTGCTGCCGACGCTCTACAAAGTTTTCGAGCGGAATGGCCAGCCTGCCCCTGTTGTCCACTTACCGGAACCACCCTCAACCCAGGAACTCACGTGAATACCCTCAAACCCTTGGCCGCACTCCTCATGTTCGCCGGTTCGCTTCTGTCCGGCTGTCTGAACCTGACTCCGCCGGCCACGGCCGCACAAGCGCATGGTCTGAAACTTGCGGCCACATCCTCGATCTGCGTCCGAGTGAACGGACCGCGCCTGCAAATGAATCAGGGGAATCTCGAACTTGCTGGATCGGTGGCGAAGCAGTCCAACGCGAGTTTCACGGCGTTCTCCCATCTGGATATTCTGTTCTACGACGACACGGGGAGGATCGTGGAGACAAAATCCATCACGTTTAGCCCGCGGAGCGTGGGGCATTCCCGCTTTGCCAGCCAAGTAGGTTACTACGCGCTGAAACTCGACCCGCCGCCCGAGGGCACGGCAAAAATTGAAGTTCGCGCCCACGACGGTGACCTCGCGACCCCGCATGGCTAGGCGTGGTGGCGGACCTGCCATCCGTAAGGACAAGGCGCCTCGGGATGCACCGAAGCCGGAATTCGTCATGACCGGTTTGATTGTAGGCGGCGGTGTGGGCTTGGTCATCGGGCTCATCGTCGGAATCCTCCGGCATAAAAGCACGATCATGATGCAACTCGGCGGTCTCGCTGGAATTGCGGTCGGCGCATTGGGCGAAGCCCTTCGATTATGGTGGCGCCTACGAAAGGCACACCACGCTTCGGGGAAAGAATAGCATCGGTTCCCATCACTCGGTAGCCTGCAATACTTGTGACACGCTGCGCACGGCCAGTGTCGGTCCCATGACCGCAAATCCAACGTTGGCGCGGATGCGCGAACTTGCCGCCGTATCCCTCAAGTGCGGTGGCACGGAGTTTGACGGACCGATCGCGCACCTGGGTCCCGCGACGGGGAATGTCACGAGGTGGGCGAGCACAAACCAGGTTTGCGCCGCCATTCTTGCCAGCGTTCGAAGCCGGCAAAAAGCGGGAGGGATTCGGCCACCGGGATGGGGCGGTCCTCCACGAGATCAAACTGATTGAAGAGCTGACGCGACCGCTCCGGATCGATCGGAAACGGCGGCCCCTCGGGATCGCTGCCGTAGTAGAAGAGGCCGACAAGCAAACCGCCAGGGAGGAGCAGTTGAGCCATGCGCGCGGCGTAGTCGGGCCAGCAGGACGGCGGGAGCGAACAAAGGAACGTGCGCTCGTAGACGAGATCGTAGGGGGCACGGAGACCGCCGGCGAAGAAGTCGGCTTCGCGCACCAAGGGCGCGAGGCGAGGCAGATAGGACGACGGGAGCGACGAGAACAGTGCCGAAGCCGGAAAAACCCGGCTGCAGCGGGTTTGGCAACGGATGAAGCGACCGCGGTGCGCGAGGCGAGGGCCGCCGGGTAGGGCGGACCTCGCTGGGCGGCATTCGCACCTCAGTGCTTGTGGTCGTGCTTTTTTTCGCCGGTGTCGTCGCAGGCGCAGGCGTATTCGGCACGCTTACACTCTTTGCAGACTTCGTCGTGGAACTCGACGCGATAGATTTTCGGGCGGGCGCTGGCGGTGTCACGGACCTGGAGGACTACGGTGTAGTCGTCGCCTTTTGGCAGAGCGACGTTCGACACGAGGGAGCCGCCTTTCGCGGCGAACTCGAGCCCGACCTTGCCGGTCTTCGCCTCGGCGACCGCGGTGACGACCTGGCCCGTGAGCGCAAGTGGCTTCAGGCTTTGGTCGTAGAACGTGATGGTGACCTTGCGGTCTTTCTCGACGAAGAATTCGGCATGGGGGGCGGCGGTGGTGACGATCTTGCCACCTTTGGGGCCGGCGAGAGGTTTGGCGGCAAACGCCACGGCGGAGGCCGCGAGCGTGATCGAGACTAAGAGGAGCTGACGGATGGTTTTTTTCATGGGACTGAAAGTAGAAAAGACGGACGGGTCAGATGGCGGCCGGTTCGCGCCAAGCGAGCAGGCGCAGCGCGTTTGCGGCGACGAGCACCGTGCTGCCCTCATGTAGGAAGACGGCGGCGCTGAGGACGACTTTGCCCGAAAGGGTGCCGATGATGAGGAGCGCGATCACGCCGAGGGCGATGGCGAGGTTTTGTTGGATGATGCGACGGCTGGCGCGGCTCAGGCCGACGGCGAACGCGAGCTTGCCGAGATCGTCGCCCATCAGTGCGACGTCGGCCGTTTCGAGCGCCACCGCGGTGCCGGCGCCGCCCATCGCGACACCGACGGTGGCGGCGGCGAGTGCGGGCGCGTCGTTCACGCCGTCGCCGACCATCGCGATGGCGCCGTGCTCGCGCTCAAGATCACGGATGGCGGTGAGTTTGTTTTCGGGTAGCAGCGCGGCGCGCACGTCGGTCAAGCCGACGGTGGCGGCGACACGTTTGGCCACGGCTTCGTTGTCGCCGGTGAGCATCACGAGTTGGTTCACGTCGAGGGCCTTTAACCGCTGCATGATGCCGGCGGAGGAGGCGCGGGGTTCGTCGGCGAGGGCGATGACGCCGATGAATTTTCCGGCCTGGCGCACGATGACGGTGGTCTGGCCGTCGGCTTCAAGTTGGGTGACAGTTGCGGCGAGGGAGCTGCCGGGAGCGGCGGCGGGATCGTCGGCGAAGGCGCGCAGGGCACCGAGGAGGACTTCGGCGGAATCGACTTGGGCGCGAATGCCTTTGCCGGCGAGATTCTCGATGGAGGCGGCGGTGGGGAACGTGATTTTACGGTCGCGCGCGGTCTGGACGATGGCGGCGGCGAGCGGGTGGCTGGATTGTGCTTCGACGGCAGCGGCGAAGCGCAGCACGTTTTCTTCGGTGGAGTCGTTGAGCGCGACGATACGGGTGACGGCGAATTTCCCGCTGGTGATGGTGCCGGTCTTGTCGAAAGCGATGACGCGGAGGCGGCCGAGGTTTTCGAGATGGACGCCGCCCTTGATGAGCACGCCGCGCCGGGCCGCTTGCGCGATGCCGGCGAGGACGGCGGCGGGCGTGCCGATGGCGAGGGCGCAGGGCGAAGCGGCGACGAGGAGGACCATGCCGCGATAAAAACTGGCGTTCCACTCCCAGCCGAAGAACAGCGGCGGGAGGACAATCATGAGCACGGTGAGCACGAGAACGGTGGGGACGAACCAGCGGGTGAATTTCTCGGTGAGCTGCTGCGTGGGGCTCTGCTGTTCCTGCGCCTCCGCGACGAGTTTCATGATGCGGGCGAGCGTGTTGTCGCTCGCGAGTTTGGTGACGCGCACGTCGAGGCCGTTTTCCTGATTGATGGTGCCGGCGAAGACTTCGTCGGCGGGTTTGCGACTGACAGGCACGCTCTCGCCGGTGACGGCGCTTTGGTCGAGAGTGCTCTCGCCAGCGACGATGACACCATCGACGGGCACGCGGTCGCCGGGCCGGACGACGACGACATCATTTACGGCGAGCTGTTCGACGGGCACCTCATCGATGCGGTCACCGCTCTTCCGATGCGCGGTGCGGGGCATGAGTTTGCCGAGTTCGCCGACGGCGTTGCGGGCGCGGTCGAGGGCGTAGTGTTCGCCGGCGTGGCCCAGTGCGAAAAGGAAAAGCAAAAACGCGCCCTCGGGCCATTCGCCGAGCGCGGCGGCTCCGGCCGCGGCGGCGAGCATGAGGAGGTCGGTGTCGAGTTTGCCGCGGAAGAGCGCGGGCAGCGCTTCGCAGGCGACGTCGTAGCCACCCGCCACGTAAGCTAGAATGTAGAGCGCGACCGCGACCGCATGTGGCAGCCCGAGAAATTTCTCACCGAAGAAACCGACGGCGAGAAACAGGCCCGCGGCTGCAACCGTCAGGAGTGTCCAGCGCTCTTGCACCCAATGCGGCAGCCAGTGCGGCGCGCTGCCGTGGTCGTGTTCGTGGTCGTGCTCTGGGGCTGGAATGTCAGTTGGCATGGCGGGGGCGCGACGAAAGTTTTTGGCGCGGTGAGAAAATCGGATCAGTGCCTGCCGCGATGGGTCGCACCGAAGCCTCGGTTGCCGAAGCTGTGGCCAATATGCCCACGGCGGAGCCCGCCACGAATCCGGCCCGCGAAGTTTCCACGCGGGCGCACCACGGCCCGATCCGGCGTCGCGAGCAGGTAGTCGATCACGCGGTCCGACACACCGGCGTCATGCATCCGGGCGATTTGCCAGGTGGTGAGCTGGTAGGCCGTGCCGGTGTCACGCAGGTAGGCGAGAGTGACGTCGTCGGGAACCTTGAGAACCGCCAGTTGCTCGATATCCGCGAGGGAGAGGCGCGCGCCACGCTGGAAATTGGCGACAAGCGCCGTGGGCGCACCGCGTTCGGCGACAAAGTTGGCGGTGGTGGCGCGTGCGCGGCTGGCAGTGGTCGTGCAACCGCTGGTCGCGACCAACGCGACCGCGGTGAGCAACAGCGTAACGAGGAGGCGTTTCATCGGTTTGGTTCCTTGGGTTTCCAGCGACCGGGGATTTAGCGGTTAGGTTTTCTTCGTGGCCGAGCGCCACGACACTTCGGTGGCGACGGGGCGGCCCAGTTCTGTCCGGTAGTAGATTCGGACCGGGCCAGCGGCTGTCAGTTGTTGCAGTGTCGCCGGCAGGCCGTCTTCGCGCAGCCGTGTGCGCTTGGGCTGAATCAGCACGGCGGACGGCAGACCAGGACGGACGGAAGCGAGGTTGAGCGTCTGCGTCGGCGAATCGAAGGATTGAACCACGCCGGTGAGGAGATGTTGCCGGGGCGGCATCGCGGTGAGCGTCGCCCCGCCGAGGAGTGAGCTGAACACGACGAAGCGGAGGATGCAGCGGGAATAGCGCGGGGATGAGTTCATGATATTTAGGCTTCGGTTTCGTTTATGTCGCTGTCGCTATGCGCCATGCGGTAAAGCGCGGGAAGGACGACGAGGGTGAGGAGGGTGGAGCTGATGATGCCGCCGATGACGACAGTCGCGAGGGGGCGCTGAACCTCGGCGCCGGCACCGGTGGCGATGGCCATCGGCACGAAGCCGAGGCTGGCGACGAGGGCGGTCATGAGCACGGGGCGCAGGCGAGTGAGGCAGCCTTCTTCGACGGCGGCGTCGATGGGCTGGCCCTCGGCGCGCAGGTGACGGATGTAGGAAATCATCACGAGGCCGTTGAGCACGGCGACGCCGGAGAGGGCGATGAAGCCGATGCCGGCCGAGATTGAGAGTGGGATGTCGCGTAACCAAAGGGCGGCGACGCCGCCGGTGAGCGCGAGCGGCACGCCGGTGAAGACGAGGAGGGCATCCTTCGCGTTGCCGAAGCTCATGAAGAGCAGGCCGAGGATGAGCGCGAGAGCGACGGGCACGACGATTTGCAGTCGCTTGGTCGCGGAGATGAGCTGCTCGAACGTGCCACCGTATTCCAACCAGTATCCGGCGGGGACTTTGACGGCAGTGGTGATGCGCTGCTGCGCGTCGGCGACGAAGCCGCCGAGGTCGCGACCGCGGACGTTGGCGGTGACGACGACGCGGCGCTTGCCGTTTTCGCGGCTGATCTGATTTGGGCCGGGGGCAATTTCGATCTTCGCCACTTCGCGCAGCGGGATGAAGGACATCGGGGGTTTGGCGACGGAGAGATGACCGCCAGTGCGGATGGCGGGGGGGAGCACGCGTGCCTCGTCTTCGTCGAGCTTCGGGAGCGGGATGGGGAGATTGCCGAGGGCGGCAAGGTCGGTGCGGAGATTTTCCGGGAGGCGCACGACGAGGTCGAAGCGGCGGTCGCCTTCGAAGACCTGGCCGGCGGTGGTGCCGCCCATCGCGGTGGAGATGACTTGCTGCACGTCGTCCACGGCGAGGCCGTAGCGGGCGATGGCTTCGCGGTCTAGGTGGACGGTGAGCAGGGGGAGGCCGGTGGTCTGCTCGACCTTGGTGTCGGCGGCGCCGGGGATGGTCTTGAGCACGGCTTCGATTTCGCCGGCGGTTTTGTTCATCACGTCGAGATCGTCGCCGTAGATTTTTACGGCCACATCGGAGCGGACGCCGGAAATGAGTTCGTTGAACCGCATCTGGATGGGCTGGGTGTATTCGTAATTGTTGCCCGGGACTTTGGCCGTGGCGGCTTCCATCGCGGCCATGAGATCGGCCTTGCTGCGCGTGGGATCGGGCCACTGGCTGCGCGGCTTGAGCATGACGAAGGTATCGGCAACGCTCGGCGGCATGGGGTCGGTGGCGACTTCGGCGGTGCCGAGCTTGGCGAAGACTTTGTCTACCTCGGGAAAGGCTTTCACGGCGGCCTCGACGTCGGCCTGCATTTTGAGCGATTGCGTGAGGCTGGTGCCAGGGATGCGCAGGGCGTGGAGGGCGATGTCACCCTCGTCCAGACTCGGGATGAACTCGGTGCCCATCTTCGAGGCGGCGAGGCCGGCGAGCGCGATCAACACCACGGCGGCGAGGGCGGCGGCGGGGCGCACCGACATGACGAAGCGGAGGGTCGGGCGGTAAAAGAACTTGGCGCCACGGATCGCGAAGTTGTCTTTTTCGGAGATTTTGCCGGTGACGAGACGGTGCTGGTCGTGACCGAAACGGCGGAGGCAATTTTCGATGATAATGACGGCGCCGTCGACGATGAGGCCGAAGTCGAGCGCGCCGAGGCTCATGAGGTTGCCGGAAACTTTGTTCGTCACCATGCCAGTGATGGTGAAGAGCATCGCGAGCGGGATGACGGCGGCGGTGATGAGGGCAGAGCGGATGTTACCGAGCAGCAGGAACAGGATCACGATCACGAGGACCGCACCCTCAATGAGGTTTTTCTGCACGGTGACGATGGTGCGGTCGACGAGCGCAGTGCGGTCGTAGACGGTCTTGGCGACGACGCCGGCGGGGAGGCTGCGGTTGACGTCGATAAGCTTGGTCGCAACGCGCGTGGAGACATCGCGGGAATTTTCGCCGATGAGCATGAAGACGGTGCCGAGCACGACTTCGTGGCCGTTTTCGGTGGCGGCGCCGGTGCGAAGTTCCTGGCCGAGCAGAACATCGGCGACGTCGCGGATGCGGACGGGTTGACCGGTCCGCCGGGCGACGACGATGTTTTCGATTTCGGCGATGTTCGCGACTTGGCCGGGGACGCGGATGAGATACTGCTCGCCGAAGCGCTCAATGTAGCCTGCGCCGACGTTAGCGTTGTTGCGGGCGAGAGCGTCCATGACATCGCGCAAGGTTAGACCGTAGGCGAGCAGGCGATCGGGATTCGGGGTGACGTGGAACTGCTTCACGAAGCCGCCGATGGTGTTGACCTCGGTGACGCCCTTTAGATTGCGGAGCTGCGGACGCACGACCCAGTCCTGCAACTCGCGGAGATCGGTGGGAGTGTAGGCGGTGCCGTCGGGTTTGCGGGTCTGCGCGTCCTTGGGCTCGACGGTGAACATGAAGATCTCGCCGAGGCCGGTGGAGATCGGGCCCATCGACGGTTCGAGGCCGGGCGGGAGCTGCGACTTCACTTCCTGAATGCGCTCGTTGATGAGCTGGCGGGCGAAGTAGATGTCGGTGCCGTCTTTGAAAACCACCGTCACCTGCGAGAGCCCGTAGC
>JAPLTR010000803.1 GCA_026398065.1 Verrucomicrobiota bacterium
CGGCCTGCTGCAGCGCGACCGCGCCGTGGATCAACACCAGCGCGGCGCACAGCCACGGATACGGCAGGATCGGCGCCAGCCCTTTGGCGAACCAGGCCACCGTCGCGATCGCGGCCACGATCACCGCCAGCACCGCCCGCCCGCGGATCCCGGCCAGCCCCGGCTTCAACTGAATCAGCAGTAACAGCCAGGTGGATACAAGCACCGCCAGCGCCCCGATCTCCAGGGGGGCCCAGGACCACGGGCGCTGCACCACGCCCCCGTCGCCGTTGATCCAGATCATGCCGAGGACCATTCCCAGCGGGACCAGTACGCCACCCGTCACCGACATCCGAAAGATCTCCCGCCGCTGCGTCTGGCGCGCGCGGTCCGTCGGCGTCCGACTCCCGCCCGGGAGCAGCGCCCACAGGCCCACCAAACCCGCCGCCACCATCGCGAGATATCCACCGGACATCGCCACGACGTGGATCGCCAGCAACGGGCTCCGATGCAGCGCCACGACATTCCAGGTCATCATCGCGGCGATCGCCGCCCACCCTGTTCCCACGAGCCCGTAGATCACCACCGTTGGCCGCGCCGCGTACCAGTTTAACGGGTACACCTCCCCCGCCCCGGCTCCCGCACCCTCCACCTGCGCAAACTCCCGCGCGAGCGCCCGCGGCGGTCCAAGCTTCGCGACGCCTTCGGCGAAGGCCTGCTCCGCGGGCATCCCCCGCCGCACCTGCACGCCGATATGGTCGCGCAAATGTTCCTCCAGCTCACGCACCGTTTCCTCCTGCCCGGGCAGCGCCGCGCTCAGCCGCGCCCGCCACGCCGCGATTTTCCTCTCCAACTCAGGCTCCGGCATTTTCTCCTGCTCCGACATGGGGGATCCTCCAGGCGCGGCGCAGGGTTTCGTGCACGGTCAGCCACTGCGCCCGGTGGTCGGCCAGATGTTGTTTTCCCTCGGGTTTGAGTGAGTAGTATTTCCGCTTCCGGCCAGTCTCCGATTCCCCCCACCGCGCCTCCACGTGCCCGTTGGCCTCCAGCCAGTGCAGGACCGGGTAGAGCATCCCGTCCGTCCATTCCATCTCTCCGTCGGAGAGCTCGTGCACGCGCTGGATGATCGCGTAGCCATAGCTCTCACCGTCCGCGAGGATCGCCAACACCATCGGCACCGTCGACGCCGCGACCAGATCTTTGGCCAGCTTCATGGGCACATAACATACATTGCAGTGCAATGTATGCAAGAAAAATCCCTTCTCCCACGGTCGTTTTGGCCGATCTAGTCGAGCGCGAGTCTTCCTCCGAGCCCTCCTCCCACCACCACTCGGGCCGCTGGCATCGAACCGGTTCCACCTGTCGGCCTGACCTATTATTATTATTACTAGTCCGCACAGCCCGCCCTGCGAAGCTTGCCGGTGTCATAATTTGGCACACAAAAAGCAACAGGTTACCCCTACCACCCGCCGAAACCACGGGAAACCGTGGCTATTCGGCCAACCACCAACCCGAATGACCACCCAACCGCACCATCCGTCCGCGGCCAAGCCCCTGCTTTGCCTGCTTGCCGCCCTGTCCGCGTCCACCCTCCAGGCCCAGACCGCCCCCGCCCCCACGGGCGCCACCGAGAAAAAAGAGGAGGTCCTCAAGCTCGAGGCCATCTCCGTCACCGGCACCAACATCAAGCGCCTCGATCAGGAAAAGGTCCTCCCCGTCACCATCTTCAGCCAAGAGGCGATGGACGTCCGCCAGGCGATCACGCCCGTCGAACTGCTCACCGCGCTCCCCCAGGTCACCAACGTCCCCCTCAACGAGTCCACCGCCGGTGGTGCCAACTCCCGCGGCGACAACGCCAACGTCAACCTCCGCGGTATCGGCTCCGGCAATACCCTCGTCCTCCTCAACGGCCGCCGCCTCGCCCCCAATCCGATGACGTCCCCCGACGCGGGCCAGCTCGCGTTTTCCGTCAACGTCAACCAGCTCCCCACCCAGGGCATCGACCACATCGACATCCTCCGCGACGGCGCCTCGTCGATCTACGGCTCCGATGCCGTCGCCGGCGTCATCAACTACATTTCGCGCAAGGATTTTCGCGGCACCGAGCTCCGCACCCGCGCCAGCGTCCCCGAGCACGGCGGCGGCCGCAGCCTCCAGACCACGGCCACCTATGGCGTGGAGTTCGCCAAGGGCGCGGGCCACTGGCTCACCACCGTCGACGCCCTCTGGCGCGACCCGATTTTCATGAACCAGCGCGATTTCACGCGCTACGCCGATCACTCCTCCCTCGCCCCCGCACCGTTCAACGTCGTCGGCTCCGCCTTCGACGGCCGCGCCACCGTCGGCAACTACCCGACCTTCCGCGTCGGCGCCGCCACGACCGCCACGGTTTTCCGCCCCGTCAATGGCACCCCGACCATCACCACGACGGCCGCCACCCGCGCTGCCAACCCGGAGTTCTACCTTAACATCAACGACTATCAGAACCTCGGCCAGAGCAAGTCCGACCGTCAGAACTGGTTCAACAACCTTGAATACGAGATCAGCGACCGCATCACCGCCTTCGCCGACCTGTCGTTCTACCACTCCAATACCAACCTCATCCGCCAGCCGGTCTTCATCAACGCCCCCGGCAGCGACCTCCTGAAGCCCATCGCCATCGACAACCCGTACAATCCCTACGGCTCCCGGTTCTTCAGCCCCACCGGCGCGCCCAACGCCGATGGCACCCCGCGCCTCACCGGCACCCCGCAGCAGATCACGCTCCTCGCCGTGTCCTTCAACGATGCCGGCGGTGAAAATGTCGTCGTCCACTCTGGCGTCTATCGCGCCGTCGCCGGCCTGCGCGGCAAGCTCGGCGGCGACTGGACCTGGGAGACCGGCGCACTCTACACCCGCGCCTACGCCTCCGACATCTCCCGCACCGCCATCCGCGAGTCCGCCCTCGCCGCCTCCCTCCTCCGCACGGACGCCAACGCCTTCAATCCCTTCGGCTACACCTTCAAGGTCCAGGCCGGCAGCGCCCTCCCCGTCGCCGACAAACCCTACGTCAACCCCAAGTCCGCCCTCGATCTCATCGTGCAGACCTGGCGCCGCGAGGGCTTCAGCGCCATCACCGGCTACGATCTCCGCACCGCCGGCCCCGTCTTCCGCTACTGGGGCAACACCGTCTCCGTCGCCGCCGGCGGCGAACTCCGCCGCGAGCAGTTCATGGACAAACGCGCGCCCTTCGTCGGCGTCAACGGCGTCGGCAACTCCCTCGGCCTCAATCCCGATGACAACGACTTCGTCCTCGCCTCCCCGAAGCCCGACTCCTCCGGCAACCGCACCATCTACAGCGGCTACGCCGAGCTGATCCTCCCGGTCATCGGCGCGAAGCACAACATCCCTCTCGTCAACTCCCTCGAGTTCACCTCCTCCGCGCGCTACGAAAACTACAGCGACTTCGGCACCACCACCCGCCCGAAGGTCGGCATGAACTGGAAGCCCTATCAGGGCCTCATGGTCCGCGCCTCCTTCAACGAGGGCTTCACCGCCCCCAACCTCCCCACGCTCTACGCGCCCTCGCAGTTCACCGTCGACAGCGCCCCCGGCAACCTCGACCCGTACCGCAACGCCGCCATCGGCGAAGGCCAGTATTCGATGCGCAACTACTCCGCCGGCAACACCAAGCTCCAGCCCACCACCTCCATCGGCAAGTCCCTCGGCGTCGTCCTTGAGGTGCCCAAGGTCAAGGGCCTCTCCGTCACCGCCGACTACTGGCAGATCGACCAGTCCAACGTCATCGGCAGCCGGTCCGCCAACCAGATCCTCGCCAGCGACCAAAACATCCTCAACGCCTACGTCGCCTCGCAGATCGCCGCCGGCAAGACCGCCTCACAGATCGACCTCGGCTCGGGCACCGCCAACTACAAGGGCGACCCCGCCATCGCGCGCTTCGTCCCCAGCGCCACCGACATCGCGGCCTTCAACGCCGCCAACGCCAGCAAGCCCGCTTCGCAACAGCTCCCCGTCGTCGGCCAGGTGCTCTCCCGCACCGCCAACTACGAAAACATCGCCAAGGGCTACGCCAGCGGCGTCGACCTCAGCCTCAACTATCAGCTGCCGGTGCTCCCCGTCGGTCGCATCTCGCTCAACACCGAGTGGAGCTACCTCATCCGCAGCTACCAGTTCCGCGCGCTCGCCGGCTCGCCCTCGCTCTTCACCGAGCGCCTCGACGTCGACGGCACCACCCGCTGGCGCGGCGTGGGCACGGTTTCCTGGCGCAAGGGTCCCTGGGGCGCCGGCTTCAGCGGCTACTACACCGGCAGCTATGCCGACAGCAGCGCCACCACCACGGCCGCCGTCTACAACACCCTCGGCACACCGAAGTACCTCTCCCGCCAGTTCACCGACGGCAACTACGCCTACCGCTATCGCGTCCACGATGTCGTGAGCTTCAACTCCTATGTCTCCTACCGCTTCAACGCCCAGGCCGCGAAGTGGCTCCGTGAGTCCTCGATCCGCCTCGGCGTCGTGAACCTCACCGACAAGGAGCCGCCCCTCGTCTCCGGCGCCTTTGGCTACTCCGCCGGGGTCCACGGCTCGCTCTTCGCCGGCCGCACCTGGAGCCTCGAACTCACGAAGCGCTTCTAATCGGCCCGACCACCCCGCCGACTGTCCGCCCCGCAGCGCCACCTCCCCGGTGGCGCTGCGTCTTTCTCCCGTCCCCCCGGTTCTTTCTCTTTCCTCTTTCTCTCAATCTTTCTCCCCGCCCCACCCGTCGTTCTCGTTCCTCGTTCTCGTAATCGTTCTCTCCCTCCGTATCCGACCCTCATCTTCCCGCCTTCCGCGCCCTTTTCGCCACATGCTCCGCACCCTCCGCCTCGCCACCGCCGCCCTCGCCTTCTACGCCGCCGCGTCCGTTGCCGCTCCTATCGCGGCCGCCGCCTCCGCGCCCCTGCCCTCGCCGAAGGAGCACTTCGGCTTCGCCATCGGGGACGACTACCACCTCGCCACCTACACGCAGGCCGAAGCGTACTTCAAAAAACTCGCCGCCGCGTCCGACCGCCTGCGGCTCGTCGACACCGGCAAGACCGAGGAAGGCCGCACCCAGTGGATGGTCATCTGCACCTCCCCCGCCAACCTCGCCAAGCTCGACCGCTACAAGGAGATCTCCCAGCGCCTCGCCCGCGCCGAGGGCCTCACCGAGGAGCAGGCCCGCGCCCTCGCCGCCGAGGGCCGCGCCGTCGTCTGGATCGACGGCGGCCTCCACGCCACCGAGACTGTCGGCGCCCACCAGCTCATCGAGACGCTGTGGAATTTCGCGAGCCGCACCGATGCCGAGACCCTCCGCATCCTCGACCAGTGCATCATCCTCTTCACCCACGCCAACCCCGATGGCATGGAGCTCACCTCCTCCTGGTACATGCGCCGTCAGGAGCCGACCAAGCGCATCGTCGACGCCCTCCCGCGCCTCTACGAAAAGTACATCGGCCACGACAACAACCGCGACTTCTTCATGAGCAACACGGCCGAGTCGACGAACATCAACCGTCAGCTCTACCTCGAATGGCTCCCGCAGATCGTCTATAATCACCACCAGACCGCCCCGGTCGGCGCCGTCGTCGCGGGCCCGCCCTACCGCGACCCGTTCAACTACGTCTTCGACCCCGCCCTCGTCACCAGCCTCGACTCCGTCGGCTCCGCCATGAACAGCCGGCTCAACCTCGAGGGCAAACCCGGCTACACCCAGCGCTCCGGTTCCGTCTTCTCCACCTGGTGGAACGGCGGCCTCCGCACCACGACGTATTTCCACAACATGCTCGGCCTCCTCACCGAGATCGTCGGCAGCCCGACCCCGATGGAGGTCGCCCTCGTCCCCACGCGCCAGCTCCCCAGCTCCGCCACGCCTTTCCCCGTCGCCCCCCAGAAATGGCACTACGCCCAGTCCATCGCCTACTCCGTCTCCCTCAACTACGCCGTCCTCGACTACGCCGCCCGCCAGCGCGACTACCTCCTCTTCAACATCTGGCGCATGGGCCGCAACTCCATCGACCGCGGCAGCCGCGACACGTGGACCAAGTCCCCCCGCCTCGTCGAGCTGATGAAGGCCGCCAACCTCCGCGACAATCCCCCTCCCCCCCGCCCCGCCGAGGGCGCCGAGCCCAGCCGCTTCGCCTCCCAAAACAACGCCCGCATCCCCTCCAAGTATTACGACGAGGTGATGACGAAGCCGGAGCTCCGCGACCCCCGCGGCTACATCCTCTCCGCCGACCAGGCCGACTTCCCCACCGCCATCAAGTTCCTCAACGCGCTCATCAAGACCGGCATCTCCATCCACCGCGCCACCGCCGACTTCACCGTCGCCGGCAAGAAGTATCCAAAAGGCTCCTACGTCGTGAAGACCGCCCAGGCCTTCCGCCCGCACGTGATTGATATGTTCGAGCCGCAGGACCACCCCAACGACTTCGCCTACGAGGGCGCCCCGCCCACCGCCCCCTACGACTCCGCCGGCTGGACCCTCGCCTTCGAGATGGGCGTGCAGTTCGACCGCGTCCTCGACGCCTTCGACGGCCCGTTCGCCCCGGTTCCCTACGGGGAGCTCCAGTCGCCCCCCGCCGCTCCGGTCCCCGCCGCCTCCGCCGGCTGGCTCCTCAGCCGCACGTCGAACAACACCTTCATCCTCGTCAACCGTCTCCTCCAGGCCGGCGCCCCCGTCTCGGTGGTGCCCGCGACCGGTGACTTCTTCGTCCCCGCCTCCGCCAAGGCCGCCCTCGAAACCGCCTCCGCCGGCCTCGGCGTGATCGCCCGTAGCGCCGACACCGCCCCCGCCGCCGCCAAGAAGGTCACCGCCGCCCGCATCGCCCTCTGGGACCGCTACGGCGGCTCGATGCCGTCCGGCTGGACGCGCTGGCTGCTCGAGCAGTTCGGCTATGCCTTCGACGTCGTCTATCCCAACGACCTCGACGCCGGCGAACTCCGCAAGAAATACGACGTGATCATCTTCCCCTCCGGCGCCATCCCGCGCCCCAACGCCCCGATCACCGAGGCCAACGAGTTCGCGGTGAAAGAACCCACCGCCGAGGAGATGCCCGTCGAGTACCGCAACCGCCTCGGCAAGTTCACGCCCGACAAGACCGTCCCCGCCCTCAAGTCCTTCCTCGAGGCCGGCGGCACCATCGTCACGGTCGGCACCAGCGCGAATCTCGCGTTCCACCTCCGCCTCCCCGTGCGCAACGCCCTCCAGGAGCCCGACGCCACCGGCCGCGAACGCGTCCTCCCCAGTTCCAAATACTACATCCCCGGCAGCATCCTCCGCGTGACGCTCGACCCCACCGCGCCCGCCAACTGGGGCATGGGCCCGGAGAGCGACATCTACTTCGATGCCGATCCCGTGTTCAAACTCGCGCCCGACGCCGTCGCCAAGGGCCTCCGCCCGCTCGCGTGGTTCCCGAATGCCACCCCGCTCCGCAGCGGCTGGGCCTGGGGCCAGCACTACCTCCGCGACACCGTCGCCGCCTTCGAGGCCCCGGTCGGCTCCGGCAAGCTCCTCGTCTACGGCCCCGAAATCACCTTCCGCGCCCAGACCCACGCGACCTTCCGCCTCCTCTTCAACGCGCTCTATCAGTAACCATCAGGGCGGGCGTAAGCCCGCCCTTTTTTGGTTCTAAGGCCTTCGCCACCGAGACCAGGCCGCTTCCTTCCTCCGCGACCTCTGTGCCTCCTCCGTGACCTCTGTGACAAAACCTCATCCGGCCCCACCTCGCCTTCACACCTCCGCCCACCTCTGACATCCGCGCCCTCCGCGTAATCCACGGTCAAAAATCCTTCTTCCTCTCCCCTTTCCCTCTCTCCACGCCAATCATGAAGCCATCCCGCCTCCTCGCCACCGCCCTCGCGGCCCTCGCGCTGCCCGCCGCGCTCTTCGCGCAGAAAACCAAGCCCGAGATCACCGCCCAGATCGACGCCACGAAAAAGACCTACGAGGACATCGCCCTGAAAATCTGGGGCTTCGCCGAGGTCGGCTACAAGGAAACCCAGAGCTCCGGCCTCCTCCAGTCCACCCTGAAGGCCGCCGGGTTCTCCGTGCAAGCCGGCGTCGCCGACATGCCTACCGCCTTCGTCGCCAGCTATGGCAGCGGCTCGCCCGTCATCGGCATCCTCGCCGAGTTCGACGCCCTCCCCGGCGTCTCGCAGACCGCCGACCCCGAGAAAAAGGCCCGCCCCGAGGTCAACGCCGGCCACGCCTGCGGCCACCACCTCTTCGGCACCGCCTCCACCGACGCCGCCATCACGCTCAAGGCCTGGATGCAGGCCACCGGCCAGAAGGGCACCCTCCGCGTTTATGGCACGCCCGCCGAGGAGGGCGGCTCCGGCAAGATCTATATGGTCCGCGCCGGCCTCTTCAACGACGTCGACGCCGTCCTCCACTGGCACGCCGGCGACCGCAACGCCGTCCGCCTCAACAGCTCCCTCGCCAACAAGTCCGGCAAGTTCCGCTTCCACGGCATCGCCGCCCACGCCGCCGCTTCCCCCGAGCGCGGCCGCTCCGCCCTCGACGGCGTCGAGGCGATGGACCACATGGTGAACATGATGCGCGAACACGTGCCGGACTCCACGCGTATCCACTACGTCATTACCAAGGGTGGCGAGGCCCCGAACGTCGTCCCCGCCTTCGCCGAGGTCTACTACTACGTCCGCAGCCCCAGCCGCGACATCGTCGTCGATGTCTGGGACCGCGTCACCAAGGCCGCGCAGGGCGCCGCCATGGGCACCGGCACCACCGTCGACTGGGAGATCACCGGCGGCGTCTACGAACTCCTCCCCAACGAGACCCTCGCCCGCGCCATGCAGGCCAACCTCGAGACCGTGGGCGGCGTGCCCTACACCGCCGAGGAAAAGGTCTTCGCCGAAAAGATCGGCCGCACCCTCTTCGGCAAGGCCCCCGCCGTCGAGACCGCCGCGATGGTCCAGCCCTTCGACCCCAAGTCCGCCAGCTCCGGCGGCGGCTCCACCGACGTCTCCGACGTGAGCTGGGTCACCCCCACCGTCGGCATGAACGCCGCCACCTGGGTCCCCGGCACGCCCGCGCACAGCTGGCAGGCCGTGGCCGCCGGCGGCACCGGCATCGGCCTCAAGGGCATGATCGTCGCCGCCAAGACCATCGCCCTCACCGGCGTGGACCTCTTCACCCAGCCCGAACTCATCGCCAAGGCGAAAGCCGAGCTCCTCAAGCGCCGCGGCCCCGACTTCAAGTACGAGTGCGTCGTCGGCAACCGCAAACCGCCCCTCGACTACCGCGACTGAGGCGCGCCGGTAGTTCAGCTCTCTGGTAGCCGCATGCATTACAGACTGTGTGGAAACTCCGCACGGATCATTTTGATCAAAACGCGGGCGGGAGCGTCGAACGAAGGCATGAGCTACATCGAGGGAGTGGACCGGAACC
>JAPLTR010000622.1 GCA_026398065.1 Verrucomicrobiota bacterium
CCCTCCCCATTCATTGAAATTGCCCGAACGTCTCAACCAAAGTGTCAGCGATGTGTGACCAAAAAGTGTCAGCGATGTGTGCGCAACCACCTCCGAGCCGTCCGCCTCAGGATATCCGTACCTTTCATGGTGCACGCAGACCCTGAACGGACGCCTCGGAGAGGCGTCCCTACCGGCGGAATGATTCGCTGCGGGTGACGTGCCGCCACGCCCGGCTTGCAGGCGCGGCCCGCGTGGGAAAGGCTCAGCCACCCCCATGAAGCCACCCCGCCAGCCGGTCTCCCTCTCCCGTCGTGAATTCATCGGTCGCGCCTCGGCGGGCGCGGCGGCGATGGCGCTCGCGCCGCATATCCGCGCGGCGGACCTGCCGCCGCCGAAGCTCGGCATCGCGATCCTCGGCCTCGGCGGCTACGCGGGCGGCCAGCTCGCGCCCGCACTCAAGCTCACCCAAAACGTACAGATCACCGGCGTCGTCACCGGGACGCCGTCGAAGGGCCTCAACTGGTCGCAGGTCTTTGGGTTTCCCGAAAAAGCGATTTACTCCTACGACACGATGGCGCGGCTCGCGGACAACCCGACCATCGACCTCGTGTACGTCGTCACGCCGAACGCGCTGCACAAGGACCACGTGATCGCGGCGGCCAAGGCGGGGAAGCACGTCATCACGGAGAAGCCGATGGGCGTGTCGGTGGCGGAGTGCGACGCGATGATCGCGGCCTGCCGCGCGGCCAAGGTAAAACTCTCGGTCGGCTACCGGTTGCACTTCGACCCGTATTTCGCGGAGGTCACGCGGCTCGCGAAGGACAAGGACGTCGGGCCGTTCAAGCGGATGGGCGGCGGCTTCGGCTTCACGATGACGGAGCCGCAGTGGCGGGCGGAGAAGAAACTGGCGGGTGGCGGTCCGCTCATGGACCTCGGCATCTACTCGATCCAGGCGGCGGGCATCGCCAAGGGCGAGGTGCCGCCGGTGGCGATCACCGCGCTGGAGCAGCCGAAGAAGCGCCCGGAATTTTTCCGCGACGTCGAGGAGACGATCGAGTGGGCGATGGACTATGCGGACGGGACGCGCGCCGAGTTCGTCACGAGCTACAACGGCGGCGCGAACCGTTTCCGCGCGGAGTCGGACAAGGGCTGGATCGATCTCTCGCCGGCGTTTTCCTACAACGGCCTCCAAGGCGCGACGCACCAGGGAAAGCTGAGCTTCGAGCCGGCGGTGAACCAGCAGGCGCGGCAGCTCGACCACATCGCGCAATGCATCCGCGAGGGCCGCGAGTCGGACGTGCCCGGCGAGATGGGCCGGCGCGACCTGATCATCATCGAGGCGATCTACAAATCTGCGGCCCAGGGCGGCAAGCGGGTCGAGATCAAGGTTTGAGGCGGGCCTCGGCCTCGAGGTGCTGGCGGGCCTCGTCGGCGCGGCCGAGCTGAAGCAGGGCCACCGCGAGGTTGTGGTGTACGCCGGCGGAGCGGGGATCGATCGCCAGCGCCGCCTCGAACTCGGTGGCGGCCTCGGCGGGCCGGCCGGATTTCACGAGGGCGATGCCGTAGTTCTCGCGCATCGTGGCGGAGCGGGGATTCAGCCGCGCGGCGGCGGCGAGATGCGGGACCGCCTCGGCGAGGCGATCAAGCTGGGAGAGCGCGAGGCCGAGGTTGTTGTGCGCATCGGCAGAGGCGGGGGCGAGCCGGAGCGCGGCCTCGTAGTGCGGGATCGCCTCGGGCACGCGACCGGTCTGGAGCAGCGCGTTGCCCAGGCCGTTCTCCGCCTCGGGCAGCGCGGAATTTTGGGCGAGCGCCGCCTCGAACTGCGGAAGGGCGTCGCCGGGACGGCCCAGCTGGCAGAGGAGGACCGCAAGGTTGATGCGCGAGTCGGTGCTCCACGGCTCGACGGCCAGGGCGCGCTCATAGTGCCCGACCGCCTCCGGGAGCCGGCCGCGGCGGGTGAGGAAGACGGCGAGGTTATGGTGGGTCTCGCGGAGATCAGGCCGGATGCGGAGCGAGCTTTCGAGCTGGGCGATCGCCTCATCAACGCGGCCGGTGTCGGCGAGGGCCTGTGCGAGGACATTGCGCGCCCGCCAGTTGTCGGGGCGTTTTTCGACGGTGTCGGCCCAGAGGGAGAGCGCGGTGCGGTAGTCGGCGTTGCGCCGCGCAGTGGCCGCGCCACCGGCCACGGCCAGCGCGGCGAAGACGAGCAGACTCCGGCGGCCGAGCCACGTGTGGAGGGCAAGCACGACGAACGCCACGACGGCGGCCAGCGGGAGATAAAAGCGGTTCTCGGCGACCTGCTGCCGCACGATGGGAATCACGGAGGTCGGCGCCGAAATCACGAGGAGCCAGCAGCCGAGGAAACCGAGCCGCGGCGCGCGCCAAAGCGCGATGACCGTGAGCGCGACGAACCCGGCCACGAGGGCGACAAAGGGCGCGGGCGAGAGGAGTTCGGCGACGTTGGGACCATAGTCGAAGACCAGCGGCTGCGGCCAGAGCGCGAGGTGGAAATAGGTGCAGAGCGCATAGCACCCGGTGGCGGCGTAGCGCCACCACGGCAGGCTCAGGCCAAAACCGACGCCGCGCTGCTCCACCCCGACCAGGAGGAACGCGAGCAGGCCCCAGGTGGCGGCGAGGCCGAGGTAGGTTTTCCACCGCGCGCGCCACGCCGCGGAAAAACTTCCGGCGACAAACGTGCGGTCGTACAGGAGGGCCACCACCGGGGCGGTGACCATGACCTCCTTGGTCGCCATGCCGGCGGCGCAGGCCAGCACGGCACCGGGGGCCCAGAGCCGTGAGGCCCCCGTTTCGGCACTGCGGCTGAAGCCGTAGAGCGTGAGCAGATAGCACAGGCCCATGAGGCCCTCGGTGCGTTGCGAGAGATAGGTGACCGTCGCCGTTTGCAGCGGATGCAGGGCCCAGAGCCCCGCCACGGCGAAGGCCAGTCCGGTGGCGGCGGCGCCGAAGCGGTCGCGCAGGACCGGTTGCAGGAGCGTCCGCCGCACCAGAGCGAACAGCACGAGCGCGGAGAGCGCGTGCAGTACGAGATTGCCGAGATGGTAGCCAACGACGTCCGTGCCTCCGACCGCGTAGTTGAGCGCAAAGGAAAGATTGGCCAGCGGACGCCCGCCGACGCCGGCCCCGGCGGGCGGCGACAAGACCGGGCCGAGCGGCCAGAGCTGGCGGATCGTGGCGTTGTCGGGGATCGCCGGCGGATCGTCGAAGACGAAGAGCCCCGCAAGGCTGTTGGCGTAGGCGGCGACCACGGCGAGAAAAAGCGCGACAGCGGAAAGCCCAAGGGCGCGGCGCTCGCCACGGGAGTAAGCCGGCAGGCCTGACACCGGAGGGTTCATCACGGACACCGGGGCGACGGTTGACGGGGCGGACCGTCAGTCCTCCACCGGCGCCGCATCGGCGGGCTCGACGGTGATCGCGGTCACGAGCGTGTGCCGGCCGCCGCCGGTGAAGAGGCCCTTGACCGGGCTTACGTCGGAGAAATCGCGGCCGCGCGCGACGACGATGTGGCCGCTGCCCACGAAGCAGTTGTTGGTCGGGTCGTAGTCGATCCAGCCCGTGCCGGGGATGAACACCGAGACCCAGGCGTGCGAGGCGTCGGCGCCGCGGAGGCGGGGCTTGCCCGGCGGCGGGGTGGTGAGGAGGTACCCGCTCACGTACGCGGCGGGGAGGCCGTGCTGCCGCACGCAACTGATGAAGAGGTGCGCGAAATCCTGGCAGACGCCGCGCCGGTGCTGGAGGACCTCGGCGATCGGGGTCGAGACCGTCGTGGCCTTGGGGTCGAAGGTGAACAGTTTTCCAAAGCGCGCGCCAAGGGCGGCGAGCCACGCGAAGGCCGGAGGGTCGCCGGCATCGAGGCCCTCGGCCAGCGCCCGGGCCGCCGGCGGCAGCGGCACGTGGGCGGACGGGTGGAGAAACTGTTCGAGGGAAAAATAGGAGCCGTTGGCGATGACCACGCCGACCTCGGCCCGCGCGGCGGTCAGCGACGGCGTGAGGCCGGGCATGGGCAGCACGGGCTCGTCGCGTTGGACGAGGCTGCGGCTCGTGATGGCGAGCTCGGTGTGCGGCTCGCGGAGCGTGAAGAGGTGGTGCTTGTTGCCGAAGATGTCGGTGCGCGCGGCGAGATCGGCGGGATGGGGGCGGATCTCGAGCTCGAAGGCCTCGCACTGCTGCACGGGCTCCTGGCGCGGCTGCAGGTGCAGCGACTGCCAGGCGGCGGTGGCGGAGGAGTTGTGACGGTAACGCGTATGGTGCGTGACGCGGTAAAGGGGCATCGGCGGGGCGGCTACTTCGGGGGCTCGGTGTGGATGAAGTAGACCTGGGTGAGACGGTCGCTGAGCTCGGCGAGCGTGGAGGAGGCCTCGTTGAGAAACGCGGCGATGTGGGCGGGGGCCGCGGCGAGGCCCTGCGCGTCGAGGAGCCGCATGCGGCTCACGAGGCGGTAGGCGGTGGCGCGCAGGTCGGCGACGGCGCGCGGGGAGAGATCCTCGGGCAGGGCCAGGACGTGCTCGTTGAGGCGGTCGGCGAGGAAGCGGAGGCCGCGGGGATTCTCGGCGGAGGCGAAGAGCCAGGCGAGGACGGAGGCGGACTGGAACGCGCCGTGGAAGGTCGTGCGGTAGCTGAAGAGCGAATCCGCGAAGTGGAGCAGGGTCTGCAGGCGGAACTCGGAGGGCGGGGAAATCTCCCGGAGGGCATGGTCGTGCGCCGCGGCCTCCCGCGAGGCAAACGCGGCCTGGGCCGCGGCCGTGGGCTTGGGCGTGCCGGGTTCGGCGGGCGGATGATGGCGCGGGCGCACCGTGAGGAGGTGGCGCGCGAGGAAGATGAGCTGCTGGCCGCGCTCGAGGTGGCGGCCGAGCATGAGGAAACGCCACGA
>JAPLTR010000215.1 GCA_026398065.1 Verrucomicrobiota bacterium
CGCGCGGAGCATGGCGAGCGCGTGGCGCAGCGAGTCGTCGGTGTGCGCGTAGTCGACCAGCACGTTAAACGGCTGGCCCTCGTCGACGCGCTCCATGCGGCCGGCGACGCCCTTGAAGGCGCGGAACTTGGCGAGAAACACCACCGGGTCGCGACCGAGGCCCCAGGCGGTGGCGATGGCGGCGAGGAGGTTGCTGACGTTGTAACGGCCGACCAGCGGCGAGTGGATCCGCATCTCGCCCTTCGGCCACACCAGCTTGAACGTCGTGTGCTGGGCGTTCAGCACGACCTGCTCGGCCCGCACCTGCGCGCGGAGATTCTCCCCGTAGGTCACCAGCTTCGCGGCCGGGACGTCGGCGGCGATCTTGGCCACGAGCTTCACGCCGTGGGCGTCGTCGAGGTTCACCACGGCGACCTTGGGCTCATGGCCGTTGGCGCCGGTGAAGAGGCGCGACTTCACGTCGAAGTAGGCCTCCTGCGTCTTGTGGTAGTCGAGGTGGTCCGAGGAGAGATTGGTGAAGACCGCGGCGCCGAAGTGCATGCCGCGCACGCGCTGCTGCTCGAGGCCGTGCGAGCTGACCTCCAGCACCGCGTGCTTGCAGCCGGCGTCCCGCATCTGCGCCATCATGCCGTAGATCTCGAGGGCCTCGGGCGTCGTCTGGTACGACGGCACCGTGCGCTGGCCGAGGTCGTAGTTGATCGTGCCGAGGAGGCCGACGCGCTGGTCGCCGTTCAGCAGGTGCTTGAGCAGGTGCGCGACGGTGGTCTTGCCGTGGGTGCCGGTGATGCCGACCACCGACATGTCGCGGTCGGGAAACTTGTAGTAGCGCTGCGCGACGAGCGCGAGGGCCTTGCGCGCGTCGGCGACGCGGATGAAGGTCACCTTCGCGGGCGGGAACGACGGCATCTTCTGCACGACGACGGCGACCGCGCCGCGGCTGACCGCCTCGTCGATGAAGGTCGCGCCGTCGGCCCGCTGGCCCGGGAGCGCAAAGAACAGGTTGCCCGGCGCCACGCGCCGGCTGTCGATGGCGAGGCCGGAGATGGGGCGGTCGAGTTCGCCCTTCACCGCGACGATCTCGGCGTCCCGAAAGTAGTCGGCGAGCTTGGGCGCGGTCTTGAACACGCGGTTGACGGCGAGGGTCTCACGGCGGGTGCGGCGCGCGGGGCGCGACTGGAACGCGTGGACGAGGGAATAGTTTTGTGTAAGATAACCGATCACGGGCGGACTCCTTGCATGGCGACGGATTTGGTGAGCATCACGGGGGCGGTGTTGGCCGCGGTCTTGATGTCGAGAATGGGAATGAGCTGCTCGCCGATGCGCTTGAACGACGGCGCGGCGACCTTGCCGCCGTAGGCGACTCCGCCGGGGCAGGCGGCATCGGCGTCATCGATGATGACGGAGATCGCGACCTGCGGGCGGCTGGCGGGGAAAAAGCCGACGAAGGACGCGACGTGGTGCTTCTTCGAGGGGAGGAGCTTGGTCTTCCCGCTCGGCATCACCTCGGGCATGTACTTCTGCGTCGTGCCGGTCTTGCCCGCGACCTCGAAGCCGGGGATGGCCGCCAGGGGCGCGGTGCCGTCCGGCAGCACGCAGCCGGCGAGCATCTGCGCCACGGTGCGGGCGGTGCGCTCGCTGATGACCCGGCGCGTCTCGTTCCGCTCGAAACGATAGAGCGGCGTGCCGGCGGTATCGTTCACGCCAAGCACGATCTGCGGCTGGAGCAAAATGCCGCCGCTGGCGATCACGCTCATCGCCTGGTGCATCTGGAGCACGGTGACGGCGACGCTCTGGCCCATCGGCATGCGGGTGATGGTCGCGGCATTCCAACGGGCGGGCCGCGCCAGGATGCCCGGCTCCTCGCGACCGCCGGGGAACCCGGTGACCTGGCCAAAGCCAAGTCTTCGCCGGGCAGGCCGCGGGTCCGGCCAAGATAGTCGATCTTCGTGATCGAGCAGTCGAAACGGGTGTCGGGGGTGACGAGCCCGTCCTCGAGCGCGCCCGAGGCGGCGACGATCTTGAAGACCGAGCCGGGCTCATACACGTCGGCCGCGGCGATGTTCTTCAACCGCGCCAGCTGGTCGGCCGGGACCTTGTTGTACTCGTTCGGGTTGAACGTCGGGTAGTTGCCGAGCGCGAGGATGAAGCCGGTGCGGGGGTCGCTGACGACGATGGTGGCCTTCAGGGGGCGGTACTGGGCGGCGATGGCCTGGAGTTCGCGCTCGACGATGTTCTGGACCTTGGTCTGGAGCGAGAGCGTGACGCTGTAGCCGTCGACGCGCTCGACCGCGCGGCGGTTGAACTGCGGCAGCTCGCGGCCGCGCACATCGCGCTCGCCCTCGCGCCAGCCGTCCTGGCCGCGCAGGTAGAAGTCCGCAAAACGCTCCAGGCCGGTGACGGGCTTCTCCGCCCGATCGACGTAGCCGAGGAGATGCGAGCCGAGCTGGTTGTGCGGGTAAACGCGGTGGTAGCTGCTGGTCGCGTACACATTCTTGATCTTGTACTCGGCGCAGAGCTTCTTCACCTCGTCGTACTTCGTCTCGGAGATTTCGGGCAGGAGCACCGCCCAGCGGATCTTGCGGCGGCCGTCGGCGACGGGCTCGGAATCGTTGTCCGCGTCCTCTTCGGTCGCAGCCGTCTTGCCCAGGGTGAAAACCGGTCCCGCGGGCGTGTCGCCATCCTCCTCGGTCAGGTCGGTCGCCACGGCCGTCGGCTCCGCTTCGGCGGCGACGGGGGCGGCGGGAGGATTGAACAGGCCGGCGGCCCGCGGCGCGGCCGCCGGGGTCGGGGTTGCGGTGCCCGACGAAGCCTTCGCCGGCGCGGGCTCTCTATATAGTGTGGTGCGGATGCGGCGCAGCTCCTCTTCGGGCAGGCCGATCAGGGCGGCCAGCTTCGGCCAACCTTCCCGCTCCTGCTTCAGGCGCTCGTCCTCGTACTTCTTGCGCGCCTTCGGGTCCTTCTGATTCCGGTCCTGGATCAGCTTCTCCTCTTTCTCGCTGACGGGATTCGGGTCGATACCGAGCTGGAGGACGGAACGGCTCGTCGCGAGCAGGGCGCCCCGCGCGTCGAAGATGTCGCCGCGACGGGCCTTGTCCACGATGAGCTGGCGGCGCGTCTCGGCGATGAGTTCGTGCCGGGGCTGCAGGCGCGGCTGGCCGGCGACCTGGCTGCGCGCATCGGCCTTCGTCTCCACCAGCTGGTCGGGATAGACCACGTGCAGCCACACCAGGCGCGCGCCAATCGCCCCAAAGCAGAGGAGCAGGCCGCCCGACAGCAGGACGATCCGGTAATTGGAGGCGAAGCCCTTGGACATGGCTCAGTTTCCCTGCGCGACGCGGAAGGTGACCGGCACGAAGCCGTCGTTGAAGAGATTGGTGTCGCGGCGGCGCGCGAGGCGCATCACCGGGTCCTCGGTCACCCGCACGACCTGCGCATCGGTCGCGGGCACGAGGCCGAGCTGCCACTCGTTGTTGCGCTTCGTCAGCGCCTCGAAGCCCTGCTCCGTCTCCACGATGGTCGCGGTGGCGTCGAGGCGGCGCTTCACCTCCTCGAGGTTCGCCTGGTTGGCGCGATGGGCCTTCGCCGTGACGGTGATCTGATAGCGCATCCAGACGAGACCGACACCGATGGACCCGCCGAACCCGAAACTCACGAGGAGGCAGACGAGCAGCTGGTTGACGAAGGCATGATTGTTGTTCTGGCGCATGGGGGCGGACGGCGGACGGTGGAAACGGCGGGGGGAAGTGGCGGGAAAGCCGCGCCTCAGAGCTTGCGGAGCGCGCGAAGCTTGGCGGAACGGCTGCGGGAATTGAGGGCGAGCTCGGCGTCGCCGGGCGTCGCGGGCTTGCGCGTGAGCGGATCGGCGAGCTTCACGCGCAGGTCCTGCGGCGTGCTGTCGTCGGCGCTCTCGGGCTGGCCGCACATGCGGCGGAAAAACTGCTTCACCGGGCGGTCTTCCAGCGAGTGGAAGCTGATCACGCAGAGCACGCCGCCGGGGGCGAGCTTCGCAAACGCCGCCGGCAGGGCGCGCTCGATGGCGCCGAGCTCGTCGTTGACCGCGATGCGGATGCCCTGGAAGGCGCGCGTGGCCGGGTGGATCTTCGAGGCGTGCCGGTCGCGCGGCGGGATGGCGTCGGCGATGACGGCGGCGAGCGAGGCGGTGCGGGCGAGCGCCCCGGTGCCGCGCGCGGCCATGATCGCGCGGACGACGCGGCGCCAGTTCTGCTCCTCGCCGTAGTCGCGGATGGCGCGCACGAGCATCTCCTCGGTGGCGGTCTCCAGCCAGCGGCTGGCCGGCACGCCGGTGCGCGGATCCATCCGCATGTCGGCCGGGGCGTCGAAGCGAAACGAGAAACCGCGCTCGGTCTCGTCCAGTTGAAAGGACGAGACGCCGAGGTCGAAGAGGATGCCGTCGAACCCCGTGTCCGCCAGCTCCACGAGCCGGCCGAAATCGCGGTCGATCAGGGTGAACCGTCCGGCGAACTCCGCCGCCAGCGCGGCGGCGCGTGGCGCGGCGGCCGGGTCGCGGTCGAAGGCCACGACCTGCGTGCCGGGCGCGGCCTCGAGGATCGCGCGCGTGTGGCCGCCCCCGCCGAACGTGCAGTCGAGGTAGCGACCGCCCGCGCGGAGGGCGAACAACGCGAGCACCTCGCGCAGCAACACGGGTTGGTGACCGGGGGTCATGGTCGCGGGGAAAAGTTCACCGGGCGCCGGAGCCATGAGAAAGGTTCCTCACGTGAGCGGGCTTCTGCTGGACGACGACGCGCAGCACGAGGCCGTCGCGCACGCGGGAGGTCACGGCGGTCGCCGCCGCGGGACCGCTCGCGCGCCCCGTTGCCGGGATCCACGTCGGGAACACGCGGCGGGGCGCCATCGGGGTCGTGACGGCGGCGGCGGGCTTGCGCACGAGGACGCGCGCGACCGCGATCTTGATTTTGGAAGAACGGCGCATGGGTTAGATCCCGAAGCGGCGCATCGTCTCGCCGTGGTTGGTCGCCGGACGCGCCTTGGCCTGGGCCCAGACGTCGGCGCTGTAGATGGAAAATTTGCTGCCCGCGCCCGCGAGCTGGACGGCGCCGGACTCCTTGCCGGGCTTGATGCCGGCATGCTTCATGAGGTCGTCGTTGAGCAAGATGCGGCCGGCCTTGTCGAACCACACCTGCTGGCTCCGCGAATAGAAATCCTCGATAGCAGCCTGGCCCTCTTCGTCGAAGAGCGGCACCTCGTCGAACTTCGCACGCACGCGCGCGGCGCCGGACGGCGGGAGGAGGACGACGTGATTGCCGTTCGGACCCGTCTTCGGAATCGCCAACAGCATGTCCTGCGCGTCGTGCGCGAACCGCCACTCGCTCGGAATCGTGATCCGATTCCGGTCGTCCAGGGTGCGATCGAAGCTCCCGGTGTAGTTTGGTTCTGTGGGCTGGGACATGGCTAGGGACGGTCAAGCGCCCCATTTCGCTCCATTTCGCCCCATTTCAACCCACCGGTCAAGATTTTTACCTCTGAAAACGCCCGTTTTTACCAACAAGTTATTCCCAATTTTCCCCGAGTTATTCACCGCCGCGAAAAACCCGGTCCGGCGCCTCCGCTCCGACCCGCGGCTGCGCCTCGCCGCGTCGCGCCGACCCGACAGCCGGACCGGCTCCGCGCCGGCCGCTCGCACCCCGCTCGCACGCCACATCGCGCCGCCGCCGGACGACCCCTTTCGCGATTCGCAAACATCTAATCCCGCCTCGCTTGAAATCTACTCGCGCAGGGAAAAGCACCGGGCCCGTGAAACGTGCACCGACTTTTGTTCGTCTGTTCGAAACTCGGGCTCGACCTCGTCCAAAAATCAACGATACGAATACCCTCCCCTCCCGTTCTTTCCCCGCCCGCCGCCCCGTCCCTTCCCCGCCCGCCGGCACTCGTCTCCCTTTCTTTTCCGCCTGTATTTTCTTCCTCCCTACACAAAACCATGAGCGAAACCTCGAACTCCTCCCCTGCAACGCGCTGCGAATACACCTACGCGTTCCTCATCATCCGCCTCTGGCTCGGCCTCCGCGCGTTCTTCGCGGGCCTCGAAAAATTTGAGAGCAAGGGGTCGTATTCGTTGGAGGCCTACTCCACCAACATGCACCGCATGGCGGCCGGCATCACCGGCGCCTCGTTCCTCCCGCTCTGGGCGACGAACCTCTTCGCCATGAGCATCGGCTACATCCTGATCGTCCTCGGCGTCACCCTCCTCCTCGGCATCAAGACTCGCCTCACCCTCCTCGGCCACGGCCTCCTCTACGTCGCCCTCTCCTTCGGCCTGATGGTGGTGCAGGAGGGCGACGGCGTCGCCTGGCTCGGCGTGCACGTGATTCTCACCGTGGGCGCGCTGCTCCTCGTCCAGCACAACCGTCTCGCCCTGGTGCGCGACTAACCGGGCCCGGCCCAAACGCCCCCGACCCGCCATGTCCGATCCACTCTCCTCACCCGTCACCCGCCGCGATTTCCTGAGCACGAGCGCCAAGCTCGGCGCCTTCATCGCCGCGGCCCCCTACATCTCCCGCGCCGCCGAGGGCCCGAAGTCCGACCAGCTCAACGTCGCCCTCATCGGCTGCGGCGAGCAGGGCAGCATCCTCCTCAACGCCGCCCTCAAGATTCCGGACATCCGCTTCAAGGCGGTGTGCGACATCTGGCCCTACCGCCGCACCTACGGCGAGCGCCTGCTGAAGAAATTCAGCCACGAGGCCAAGCCCTACGAGGACTACCGGGAGATGCTCGCCAACACCCCCGACCTCGACGCCGTCATCATCGCGACGCCCGACTTCAAGCACTCCGAGCACACCGTCGCCGCCCTCAAGGCCGGCAAGCACGTGTACTGCGAGAAGCTCATGTCCAACACCGTCGAGGGCGCCCGCGCGATGGTCCTCGCCGCCCGCGAGACCAAGAAGCTCCTCCAGCTCGGCCACCAGCGCCGCAGCAATCCCCGCTACCAGCACGCGAAGGACAAGATCATCAACGGCAACCGCCTCCTCGGCCGCATCACCAACATCAGCGGCCAGTGGCACCGCGCGGTGACCGACGATTTCGGGTTCCCCGCCGGCCAGGGCCTCTCCGAGGCGAAGCTCAATGAATACGGCTTCGCCAACATGCACGAGTTCCGCAACTGGCGCTGGTTCAAGCGCTATGCCGGCGGCCCGATGTCCGACCTCGGCGCCCACCAGATCGACGTCTACAACTGGGCCCTCGGCGTCAATCCCCGCATGTGTCTCGCCAGCGGCGGCGTCGACTACTACAAGACCCACGAGTGGTACGACAACGCGATCGCGATCTTCGAGTATCCGACCAAGGAGGGCGTCGTCCGCGCCACCTACGAGGTGCTCACCACGACCAGCGCCGGCGGCGGCTACCACGAGTACTTCATGGGCGACATGGGTTCGCTGAAGATTTCGGAAAACCCGAAGTACACCAAGATCTACCGCGAGGCCCGCGCCCCCGAGTGGGAGCCGTTTGCCGAGAAGGGCATCGTCGCCGCCCCGCTCTCCGGCGAAGGCGCACCGCCCCCGGTCAAGCCGTGGGAAAAGGTCGGCGTCAAGAAACTCGGCGGCCCGTCCAAGGCCGTCGTCGACGTCCGTGAAACCGCCGCGCTCTCCGCCTGGGAGATCCCGGTCACCCTCGACAAGGCCATCCACCAGCCCCACCTCGAAAACTTCTTCGACGCCGTCCGCAAGGGCACGCCGTTGAACTGCCCCGGTGAGTCTGCATTTGCCACGGCCGTCACCATCCTTAAGATCAACGAATCGATCGCCGCCCAGAAGATGCTCACCTTCCAGCCCGGCGATTTCACTGCCTGATCAGGAACCTCCAACCATCCTTCCCTCCCACATGACCCGCTCACGCCTGTCTGTTCTCCTTGCCCTCCTCGCGCTCACCAGCGCCGTCCAAGCCCAGGACAAGGTTCCCCTCCAACTCGAGCTGCCCAAGCCGCTCTTCGCCGGCACGCCGCGCCCGATCTCGCTCCCCAACCTGGAGAAGCCCCGTTCCGGCCCCCGCCCCGCCCTCATGGTGCCGGCCGGCACGACCGTCCTCTCCAAGGGGAAACCCGTCACCAGCAGCGACTCGCTGCCGGTGATCGGCGAACTCTCGTTCATCACCGACGGTGACAAGTCCGGCACGGACGGCACCTACGTGGAGCTCGGGCCGACGCCGCAATGGGTGCAGATCGATCTCGGTGCCACCGCCAAGGTCGCCGCCATCGCCGTGTGGCACTTCCACTCCCAGGCGCGCGTCTATCACGACGTCGTCGTCCAGGTCTCGAACGACAAGGACTTCAAGACCGGCGTCACGACGATCTTCAACAACGACGACGACAACTCCTCGAAGCTCGGCAAGGGCACGGACCAGGCCTACATCGAGAACTTCGAAGGCAAGCTCCTCGACGGCAAGGGTGCCGTCGGCCGCTACGTCCGCCTCTACAGCAACGGCAACACCTCCGACGAACTGAACCACTACTGCGAAGTCGAGGTTCACGGCACGATCGCGAAGTAAGCCGCGAAAAGGTCGCCGCCACCGTAAAAATCGTTCCCTTCCCGCCCCGCGGGATCTCCGACCGGCGCACGCCCCCGCGTGCGCCGGTTTTTTTGTGTAGCGGCGAGCGCCAGCGAGCCGACCGATCATTGTCGGTGCGGTAGCCGCTCGGGTTACCGAGCGGTGATTGGCCGCCGCGTGCGATCAGTGCCCCGACCGAACGCCAAGGCCTGCAGCCGCCACGCGGAACGCACCGTCTCTCTGGTAGCCCCACGCTGAGACGGGCGGCAACGGGAAAAGCGAGGAGAGGGAAACGGGAGCGCGACCGCCCCCGGTCGCTCCTATCCCGGCGACAGAGGGCGGTCGCGCTCCCCCTTCACCCACCGGCGACAGCACTAAAGAAAATGCCCTACGACCGTCGGTGGTCCTCATACCCTGCACCGAGCCGGTCAAATGCCCTGGGGTCGTGGCCGACAATCACCGCGTCCATGCACTCGGCCACCGCCACCTGCCAGGCATCGTTCTCACCCATGCGCTGGGCGGCCCGGCTCTGGCGGAGCGCGGCGCGCTCGGCGTGCTGATGCCCGATGGTCTGCCAGCGGAAGGCGCGAAAGACCTCGCGCACCGCCGCCTCATCCGCCGCGCCCTCCAGCACCTCGGCGGCGGTCACCGGCGAAATCCACAGCTCCGCACCCGGACGGCGCGCGGCCCACGCCCGGGCCGGTCCCCGCCGGTTCGCGGCGACCTCGTTGAGGAGGTCGATGACGAACGAGGAATCGAGGAGAAACCGGCTCACTTGCGCGGGGTGATGCGGAGCCGCTCGTCACCGGCGTGACGGTCGGCCCACGCCGTCAGATCGGCCCCGGTGATGATTTCCTCGTCGCGGATCAGCTTCCGCACGAAAGTGGCCTTCTTCATCCCGGCGCGCTTGGACCGCTTGGCCAGAATTCCCTGCTCTTCCTTGGTGAGACGGACGGTGAGAATGGCGGACATTGTAGGTCATTTGTATGCCATGGATTTCATTCGTCAACCACCCGTGTGGAAGCCGCACGTGAGGGCTGCCCCACCGAATCCATCGGCCACGATGGCGACGCCGCCTCATGGTGGGGTGCTTTTCTAAATTCGCCCCAGCTGGCGTTGTTCAATCAGGAACTGACCCGGCGTGGCGATGCCCATCCCGTAGATTTCCCGTCCGAGGTTGCCGTGAAAGTCAGTCTCGTCGAGGGTCAGCAACCACTCGCACCGGGCGGCGAGGGCCGAAATCACGACCGGGCGGTCCTTCGCTTTCGGAAACACGAGCGGTTTGTCGAGTGCGAGCCGCACCGCGGTAAACTCCAGCGCGGGGGACACAATTTTCCGCCAGGTGGCCTCGGCTGAGGCTCCTACTTTGGGGAGGTTTCGGCGTGCTTCCTCTTCGCAATAGTCGGCGGAGATGAGCACCCAGCCCTGGGCGGCGGCCTCGGAAATGACAAAACGGGAAGCGCCGCGGCCGGAGCCCGCCGCAGCCAGAAGGACGCTGGTGTCGAGGAAGAGTCTCACCGCTTGGCTTTGCGCGGCGTCGCGCGAAACGCGGCCATCTCCGCCTCATCCCGCGCGATCCATTGCTCGATCGTGCCCTTGGGCAGGTCGCGCACCGGCATGGCCACCGCCGTCTGCAGGAAAAGCCCGCCATCGCGTTCTTCGACGACCACCATGGGATTGCGGAGCTTGTCGAGGCCCATTTTGCGGCGCAGCGCCGGGGGCAGCGTCAGGCTGCCGCGCTTGGTCAGTGGAAGAGTGGTGGTGGCCATGCCGCAATGCTGCATGGCCGCAATGCGGCCCGCAAGCGCCAAGCCATGATTTTCAGCGGTCCGGTCTGGGGCAAACGTCATGAGGCGGTTGCAGTGTAGAACTGGCCAATAGCGACGGCTGTCCGCCTGATTGCTGTACGTTGCTACCGCCGTCACGAGCGACATGGGTTTTCACTGCCTTTCAAGCCAAGGGGCCGGACAATTCCTGCCGCACGAGGAGCGACTACGACATCCACCGCGGGGAAGTGGCAGAGAAAAGCAAATAGCCGCCTTAGCGCGGTGAGCGAGAATCCTCGCGTCATCCGTCTTATTGGCTCTTCCTGTTTCAATGGATCGCGATGGTCTTAAAGATAAACTCCGCAACCCTTCGGAGACCCTACAGTCGGAGCTGAAGTCCTGGTTGAATTTGGAACTACCCGATCACAAGGCGAAAGTTGCGAAAGCTCTCTTGGCGCTTCGCAATCGCAATGGCGGATTGTTGATATTCGGTTTCGATGACAAGACCCTCACGCCACTCGAAAACGAGCGACCACCAGATTTGCGTACAGTCTATCACGCAGACAAAATCCAAGAGTTGGTCAAGAATTTCGCTCTGCCGACATTCCCGGTAGAAGTCCATTTTGTGGAACGCGAGGGAGTCGATTTCCCCGTGATCGTTGTACCCTCCGGAATCAAGTCGCCTGTGATTTGTCGCCAAAAATACCAGAACACGTCAGGTGCTGGTGAAATTATTCTCCGACAGAACGCGGTTTATGTGCGCACAGTGAATAATGGCCGGGTTGAGTCAATTGAGCCACGGTCCGCACAAGACTGGGACAATCTCTTGGAAATTTGTTTCGATAACCGTGAAGCTGATATTGGGCGATTTTTACGCAGGCACCTGGGGGGAGTAATTTCTGAGCTCGGTTTGCAGCAACCGGTCGCGGCTTCTGCTCCTTCCGCGGAAATGACCCGTGTCGGGGTTTCTCTACCCCTGACTTCAGTTCCCTCCGCAACGCGCTCGCCTCGTATCGTGCTCGAGGAAGGGGCGACGCGATTTCAAGAGCGAATGGAAGAGCTGAAGAAAATTCGACCGCTTGGGTTGGAGTTCAAATACGACGCCTGGCGTGAGGTAGCCGTGATGGTTGAAGGAGAGGTAAAACCCCTTTTCGGTCAGTATTTGCTTCAAGCGGTATTCCCTCGTCATCCCAATTTGTCAGGATGGCCGCAATGGATTGACTCCCGTCAAGTCGGCGGCGAGGACTCCAAGCCCTATCCCCATGATGGCGGCTGGCAAGCCTCGGTTGTGATGAACAATAGTGCGTTCGCGATTCACCCCTTGATTGATTTTTGGCGGATAGATCCCCGAGGTGAATTCTATCACAGACGCAACTTGGAGGACGACCTCTGGCCAAAAATACCGACCGAAAATCGAGGAACGACGTTCGACATCATAAACGGCATTAAGCGCGTGGCAGAGGCACTCGCGACAACACAGGCATTTGCGCAAGGTATGCTTGAAAGAATCGACGACGGAGAGCTGCGTGTATCTTTTCGTTGGTCCGGGCTTAGCGGCCGACGTCTGGTCTCCGTTGAGCGCGGTCGCGATTTCTGGGCTCCAACAGCAGCGCACGACAACGTAATCGTTTCCAGCGTCGAGGTGCCGGTGACGACGGCGGCAGAAGCGCTTTCGAGCTATGTCTCCAAAGCGGTTTTGCCACTGTTCGCCGCGTTTGGATACCAGGTATCCCCTGGCGTAGTCGAGGAACTGACCAACAAGACGCTCAAGTATCCGTCTAGTTGATTGTAAGACTGGTTGCGGGCTACCTTCCAGACGGAGACCGTCGCTTCTAGCTACCTGACCGATTCCAGTCGTATTCAAAACGTGCGAGAAGGCTGCTAAGCATCTGGAGCACTGCCGACTTTGAGCCAAGGGCTCAGCCTCTGGAATCCCCAGCGACGCAGCTTGTATTTGCCCGCCTTTGCCATTCGGGTCCAATGTTTGCAGGAAGCTACCTTCAATCTCATCCTATTCGAGATGAGACGACTGAAAGAATCTACGTAATCTATCGAAGGAAATGGGGCGGCCAACGGGACGCGAACCCAAGCCCCGTGGTATCTTCGGTGCGACCCTTGGTCACGAAGGCACCGCAATGCACCCCACCCTCTCACTCGAATCCGAACCACGGCCACCCGCCGGCGGCCCGCGCGTCGCGCACGGCGGGGCGGAGCGGCGTAGCCCGGTCAGCCTGACCGGGCTGGGCCGGACGGCGGCGATATTCCCGGGCAGCCTGCGCAGATGGGTGAGCATGCCACGCCCAGAAAGCCCGTCTGCCGGCGTTGCACGTCGCGGCACTTCGCCTGGACACCCTGAAGGAATCCTGCGGACGGATCTGCCCGGCGCACGAGGCTCTTGCGGTAGGCTTCCATGTCCTTTCGCGGGTCGGTGTCCTTGGTCCAGGGGAAGAACACGGCGTGCCACTTGGCCACGACCAAGGCGCCGGCGATCTTCTGGCGGAACGGGCCGGCCGTCACGTCGAGCGTGAAGGGCCAGGCGCCCGGCTTGGCGGCCCGCAGCGTGTACACGGCCGGGGCGGA
>JAPLTR010000150.1 GCA_026398065.1 Verrucomicrobiota bacterium
CGAGCGCAGTGCTCAGTCCGAACGCCCCGAGGGTCGGGCCGACCGCGCGCACGAGCGTGCGCTTGGCGCCGCCGCCGACCGTCAGGCCCACGATGAGCATCTGGTCGCCCGTGCCGGCGTTGGCCCGAATGGAGAAGTTGACGAGGCGGGAATCCGTCACCGTGAGATCGGCGGCGGTACTCGAAACGGTACCGCTGGAATTGGTGATCGTGACGGTGTAGCTCCCGGCGTCAGCCGCGAGGACTGGGGCGAGGGTGAGCGTCGCGGACGTCGCGCCGGGGACATCGGCGCCGTTCTTGCGCCACTGATAGGTGGGGGCCGGACTGCCGGTGGCGACGACCGTGAACGTGGCGCTGCCACCGACGCTGGCGACCACGGCCGCGGGCTGGGTTGCGATGACGGGCGGCACGACCAGTGTGATGACGGTGAGCGAGGCGGCCGAACTCGTCACCGAGCCGCCGGCATTGGTCACCACGACCGTGTAACTGGCGGCGTCATCCGGGCTCACGGCGACAAGCGTCAGCGAGGGGGTCGTGGCGCCGACGATGGCGGCATTGTTTTTCCGCCACTGATAGCTCAGCGTCCCGGGGCCGGTGGCGACAACGGTGAAGGTGGCCGGGCTGCCCACGGCGATCGATTGGGAGCGCGGCTGGGTGGAAATCGTCGGCAGCGCAACGGCGCCGGTGACCGACAGGACGGCGGCGTCGCTGGTGGCCGAGCCCGCCGAATTGGAGACCACCACGCGATAGGTTCCCGCGTCGGTCGACTTGACGCTGGCAATCGTGTAGCTGCTCGTGAGGGCGTCGCCGATGACCGCGCCATCCTTGCTCCACTGGAAGCTGACGCCGGAACCGGAGGCCCCGACACTGAAGGTCACTGGTGTGGCGAGGGCCACGGTCTGGCTGACGGGCTGCTGCAAAATCACTGGCGCGGTTGGCGTCGGTACCGGTGGAATGCCACCGCCACCGCCCCCAACAACACCCCCGCCAACCCCACCGGCTCCGCCACCGGCGGCGAGAACCGTGATTCCCAAATTGAAGATCGGTCCGAGGCCAAAGGCATTGGTGGCCCGGACGGAGACCGGAAAGGTTCCGACGCCGCTGGGCGTGCCGGAGAGAAGTCCCCCGGAGGAAAGCAAAAGACCCGGGGGCAGTCCGGTCGCGGTAAAACCGGAGGGCGAATTGTTGGCGGTAAGTTGGACCGCCGACATCCCCTGGTTCTGAGTAAGGGTAAGCGTCGCGACGCTCGTGATCGTCGAGAGCGCGCCAATGTTGATCGGAAGCACCGCATCAGGGCCCGTGCCCGCGGCATTGTTTGCGCTGATCGTGGCGGAAAACGTGCCGGCGACCGTCGGTGTGCCGGTGACAAGGCCGCCCGATGAGACGGTCAGCCCCGCGGGCAGCGAGGTGACATTGAAACTGACCGGGGAATTGGAGGCGATGATTTGGAACGGAGAGATCGCCTGGTTCAGCGCGAAATTCTGCGCCGTGGCATTGAGCACGGTCGAAAGCGGCCCGAGGGTGAGCGTGAGGTTCGTCGCCGGACCGGTGCCATGGGCGTTGGTCGCCCGGAGCGCGACGACCGAGACGCCGGCGACCATTGGGGTGCCGCTGATGACGCCGGTGGCCGGATTGAGCGACAGCCCCAGCGGAAGTCCGGTGGCAGCGAAGAGGGTGGGAGAATTGCTCGCCGTGATCGTGTAGCTGAACGGCGCGGCGAGGGATCCGCTCGCCCCGGTTCCGCTCGTGATGACGGGCAACGGGCCAGCGGGGTTCACGGTCAGCAGGAGCGAGGTGGTGGCACCCGTGCCGGAGCCGTTGTTGGCGCTGACTGCGATCACGTAGGAGCCGGCAGTCGTCGGGGTGCCGGTGATCGCCCCGGTCGTGGTATTCCCGCTGAGCCCCGGGGGGAGCGGGCCGAGATTGAAGCTGGTGGCCGAATTGGAGGCCGTCGCGGTGTAGGCAAACGACTGGCCGACGAGCGCCGTGACGGTCGTGGCGCTCGTGATGGCCGGGGTACCTGCCGCCGCATCGACGACGAGGGTGTAGCTGAAGCCATTGGTCACGCCGGCCGAAGTCAGCGTAAGCACCCCGGTCGATGTGCCGGGCGCGGTGGCCGTTCCGCTGATCACGCCCGAGGAGACATTCAGCGAGATCCCGCCGGGCAGTCCCGTGGCGGCATAGGTCGTGCCCGCAGGTGCGGCCGGGCTGGTCACGATCTGGAACGTGTAGTTCACCGCGACCTGGGCATGCGGCAAATTCACCTGGGCCCGGGCGAGGCCGGCCGCCCAGGCGAGGCAAAATATAAGGCGCAGAAGCGAGCGGACGGAGATTTTCACAAGTGAGTCGGAGCGGAGGGGCGTCGGCGGTGTTCAGGGGCCGGGCAGCAGAATCTGGGTGCCAGACTGGATCGTCAGCACGAGTTTGACGGCGGCACCCACCCCGTTGGCGTTGGTGGCGCTGAGTGTGACCGGGAAGGTGCCGGAAGCGGAGGGCGTTCCCGTGATCGCACCGGTCGCGCTGTTCAAGGTGAGGCCGGAGGGGAGGCCGCTGACCGCGTAGGAGGTCGGCGAATTGGTCGCCCCGATCTGATAGCTGAAGGCGGTGCCAACCGTGCCGGTGGCCGAGTGAACGCTGGTGACGACCGGGGTGCCGGCGGCGGGTGCGATGCCTCCCGTGAGCGTGAACGGGTCGCTCGCGCCGGCGGCGTTGCGCGCGAGCAGCTGCACGACGAAGCCGCCGGGCGCACTCGGGGTGCCGGCGAGCGCGCCGGTGAGGTTGTTCGTCGTCATCCACGTCGGCGCCCCCAGCACTTCGTACGAGGTGGGGCTGTTGGTGGCGGCGATCTGATACGAGAACGCCAGCCCAACGCCGCCAGCGGCGGTGGAGCCGCTGGTGATGACCGGCGCTGCGGATGCGGGACGCACGACGATGGTAAGATCGCGTTGCGGGCCGGTTCCGGCGGCATTGGTGCCGACGAGTGTCGCGACAAAGGTGCCGGGCGTTGTGGGCGTGCCCTGGATCACGCCGGTGGACGGATTGACCGCGAGGCCGGGCGGGAGGTTGACGGCATCGAGCAGGAGCAGGGGCGGATTCGACGCGGTGATCTGGTAGCTGAAGACCGTGCCCGCGACCGCCTGGGCGGACAGGGAACTGGTGATCACCGGCGCGGCGTCGGCGGCGGCAATGACAATGACCAGCGGCTGGGGGAAGCCCGAGGCCCCGTTGAAGCTCGCGACGAGCTGGACCGTGTACGTACCGACCTCGACCGGTCGTCCGCTGATCACGCCGGTGCTGGTATTGAGGGCAAGGCCGAGCGGCAGCGCCGGGGTGACGCCAAAGTCCGTCGCGGTGCCGTTGGTGACGATCGTGTACAGGAAGTCGGTGTCGACCTTGCCGACGGCGGAGGCGGCGCTCGTGATCGACGGGGCCGATGGTGCCGCTCCGATGGTGAGGGCGAGCACGGCGGGCAGGCCAAGGCCGGAGGTATTGGTCGCGCGAAGCGTCACGTTGAAAGAACCGGCTTGGACGGGCGTCCCGCTCAACAGGCCTGAGGCGGTGTTGAGGGCGAGTCCGGCCGGCAGATTGAGCGCCGCGAATGACGTCGGGCTGTCGCTGGCGGTGACCTGATAGCTGAACGCGCCGCCAACCAAGCCGCTCGCGGTGAGCGCACTGGTGATGAGGGGCGTGCCGGACGCAGGGACAAACGAGAACTCCAGGGGCTTGGGGCTGCTGGTGCCGGCAGCGTTGGTCGCGGTGACCGAGGTCGAGAACGAAGCGCCGGTCGACTCCGCGGGGAAGCCCGAGATGATGCCCGTGGCGCTGGCGAGACTGAGGCCTGTCGGCAATGCACCCACCGCAAACGAGGTCGGCGAACCGGTTGCCGTGATCGCATAACTGAACGGCCGGCCCACCTGGAGAGTGGCGGTGCCATTGCTCGTGATGACAGGCGTGGAGGCCGCGGAGGCGATGTCGAAAACGACGCCAAGGGCCAGGCCGGGGCTTCCGGCGTTGGCGGCAACGAACCAAACCTCCGTCCGGCCCGATTGCGTGGGTGTCCCACTGACAATGCCAGTGGCGGCGTCGAGCGTCACCGCCGGCGGCAAGGTGCCGCTGCTGACGGCAAACGAGGTCGCGCCGGTGATGTTCGTGCCGGTGAGGCGATACGTCAGCGGGTCGCCCACCCGTCCGACGACGAGGGGTGCGCTCGTGAGCACAGGCGCCCCGGCGGACGGACGGACCGTGATGACGAGGACCACGGAGGCGCCGGTCCCGGCGGAGTTCGTTGCGCTGACCGGCAGACGAAGCGTGGCCGGTGAGGTGGGGGTGCCGCTGATCACGCCGGTCGCGGGATTGAGCGAGAGGCCATTGAGGGGAAGCGGCGCCGAGAAGCTGGTTGGCGTCCCGGTGGCGGTGAGCGTGAAACCAAACGCCGTGCCGACGGTCGCGTTGGCAAGGCTGGAACTGGTGATCACCGGAGTGCCCGGTGCGGGATTGACGATCAACGCGAGGTCGATGGTGACCGAACCGACGGCGTTCGCCGCGTTCAGCGTGACGTTAAACGCGCCGCTCTGCGTGGGCGTGCCGCTGAGCGCACCGGTGGTGGAGTTGAGACTGATACCGGTTGGAAGCGCTCCGGAGACAAGGGAGAAGGCGGTCGGGGCATTGGAGAAACTCGGCGAGAAGTTCAACGGACTCCCTTTCACTCCGCTGATCTGGGGTGATCCCGTGAAGACCGGCGCCCCGATTCGCGCGCCGATCGTGATGACCAAGGGGCTGGAGGCCGAGCCCCCCCCATTGGTCGCCCCTACGACTGCGGTGAACGTGCCGGCCGTGGTTGGCGTACCGCCGATCAGGCCGGTGGCAGGATTGATCGTGAGCCCCGGGGGCAGAGCGGTGGCATCAAACGACGCCGGCGAATTGGTGGCAGTCACTGCAAAGCTAAGCGCCGCGCCCACCCGCCCACTGGCAGTGGCCGGGCTGGTAATCACAGGGGGTGGCGGTTGAACGGTCAGCACCAGCGTCCTCGTGTCTGCCCCGGAAACATTTGAGGCGGTGAGCGCGATGTTGGCGGTGCCGGCGGCAACGGGCGAACCGCTGATGACGCCGGTCGAGGTATTCAGCGTGAGGCCGGGGGGCAGCCCGGCGGCGGCGTAGGTGACGGACGAGGAACTCGCGGTGATCTGGTAGAGGAAAGCCCGGCCGGTCACGGCGGAGGCGGTCAACGGACTCGTGATGACGGGCGCAACCGGGTTGACGGTGAGGGTCGCGGCGTTGCTCACGACGGAGCCGACGCCGTTGGACACGAGCACGGTGATGGCACCGCCACCGCCGAAGGGAACGCTCGCGAGCGTGAGCGCGGCGCTGGTCGCCCCGGAGAGATCGGAGCCGTTGCGGCGCCACTGATAGGTAAACGGGCCGGCGCCGCCGGCCACGACCGAGAAGGTCGCATCGCTTCCCGCAACGACGGTCTGGCTGAGCGGCTGGGTCGTGATCGTCGGCGGACCGAGCACCGTCAGGCTGATCGGCAGGGTGGCCTGCGGTTGAACCGGATCATTCGAAGTGACGAGCAGGTTGCGGGTGTAGCTTCCGGCGGTGAGCGCGGTGCCCCCGACGGTGAGGGTGATGGCCTGCGTGGCCCCGCTGGCAATCGCGCCGGAAAACTGGCTGGGAGTCACCCAGTCAGGGGTGGTCGCGGCGTCGAGAAACGCGGCCATGATGTTCTGGGCGGCGGCGTTGTCGATGTAGGCGCCGGCGGTGCCGGCGTAGAGCAGATAGTAGATACGTGTGATGCCCGAGAGATTCGTGGCGCGATGGTAGTCGCTGTCGGTGCTCGTCGAGGCCTCGTGGGTCACGGTCCCGTTGTCGGGGACGATGATGAGGTGATTCACCGAAGGGTCGCCGGCGTTGTAGACGCGCCGGAGGAACCCACGATAGCTGGTGCCGTTGTACGTCAGGGTGAAAACAGCGGTGTCGGTTGAACCGCTGCCGTCGGCGCCGAGATTGCCCGTGATCTCAAAATAATCCAATCCGCTGACATCGGCAGCCAAAACCCACAGGCCGTCGTATTTGCGGGTGAAGTACTGGCCGCCGCTCCCGAGTGCGGTGTGGGGGACGATGGCATTGTCGGAGTAGTTGAGATACGCGCCGGGAGCGAGGTTGGTGTCGATCTGATTGCCGCCGTCGTACATGTCGTTTCCGCCATCAGAGATGTAGGTGCCGACAATCCCTTCCGAAAACGCATAGCGACCGGGGATCGCACTGCGGACGAGGGGGTGGTTGACATTTAGATTGGAAAGGACGGCGCCGAGTGCGGGCGGGGCCGCACTTTCCAGCGAACGGGGTGGTGCGGCCCCGGCGCGCGGGGCGCGATAGGGAGGGGGCTGCGCGGCGGGATCCGTCTTGCTCCGGAGGGGCTGGATCGCCCCCGAGAAGACCGGTCCGGCAACGGTCTCACCCCGAAGCGAGACGGCCGTGGAGAGCGACCAGTTGAGAATGCCGCCGCCGGAGTTTCCGAGGGTCAGCGTTCGTGTCGCGGTTGCACCCGGGCTGACACTGACCGCGAGACTGGTCGGGTTGAGCGTGAGGGTCGGCGACTGCGTGACGGCGAAGGCATTGCTGATGCCGGTGGCCGTGCCGTTTGTCGCAGTGAGACGGACATTGCTGGCCGCCTGTCCGATCGAGACGGGGCCCGTCCACTGGCCACCATAAAAGGGCGTCGTCGTCCCGGGCACCACGGTCACGGCTCCCGTGCTGCCGGCGGCAGTGAGGCCGGCGGTGCCGGTGAACGGGTACAGCGGATTGTTGTTAATGTCGAAGGCGCTGATCGTGACGCTGAAGGGCACGTTGGTCTGCTGGCTGGGGGCGACCGTGCTTACGCCAAAGTGATGGACATCGTTATCGAGGACCATGACGTGGATGGTGAACGGAGTGAATCCGGCGGCGCTGGCGGTGATTGCAATGTCTTCGGAACCATCGGTCGCGGCGTTGTCGGGGGCGGAGAGGGTGTAGTATACGGCGGTTGTTCCGGCCGGGATCGTCACGGTGCCGGGCACGGCGAGGCGCGAGGGGTTCGTGGACGTCAGCGTGACAACCAACGGACCGGCCAGGGTACCGGAGATGCCGAGGTAACCGGAAGCCGAGGTGCCCTCCGTCATATTGCCGAAGCCGCTGAGACTGAGCGCGGTATTTTCGTTGTCGTTGACGGTGAGGGTGGCGGCTGCTGCGGGCCAGCCGACCACGCTCGCGGTGATCGTGGTGGTCTGAGGCCCATCAATCTTGCTGTCATCGACGATGGTGATCGGAAAGGAGACGGTCGTCTGGCCCGGCGCGAACGTGACCGAAGAAGGTACGGTCGCCGCGGTCGGGTCGCTGGAGGAGAGCGCGACCGTAATCGTCCCCACCGGGACGGAGGCGAGGCTGAGCCCGCCACTGACCGTGCCGGCCGTCTCGGTCGCGGAGGCTGGTACGGAGAGAGCGAGACTGCCGGCGTCGTTGTCGATGACCAGAACCGAAACCGAGGAAGTCGGGAGTCCGGCGGCGCTGCCGATGATCGTCACGGAACGGTTGCCGTCGAGAATGGTGTCGTCGGGGGCATTGAGTGCAAACGTGGCGCTCAGCTGGCCGGCGGGGACCGTGACGGTGGCGGGGACTGTGAGCTTGGCCGGAGCCGAGGACGCGAGGGAGACAACGGTGTCGCTCGCGCGGACCGCGCTTAGCGCGACCGTGCCACTGAGCGCTCCGGCACCTTCGGTGGCCTGGGGCGGAGCCGTGAGCAGAAGGCCGACCGGATTGGCGGTCACGAGCACGTCATCAATGCCGATGCCCTGATAGGGGATGTAGTCGCTGCCGTATTGGTTGAAGCGGATTTTGAACGCTGTCGAGTAGGAGAGGCCTCGGGCGGCGATCTCCTGGTCGAGGTTGACTGAATACTGGGTGTAGGTGCTGGTGAGCGAGCGCAGCGGCTGCACCTCATACCACGAGACGCCGCCGTCGGCGCTGATGGCCACGCCGTCGAAGTCCGCGCCCGTCGTAGGAAATGGCGCCGGCGGGG
>JAPLTR010000912.1 GCA_026398065.1 Verrucomicrobiota bacterium
CGATCGCGACGGCGTGCCCCGCGACGACCTCCTCCTCTTCCTTCGCGCCCCAGCGGAGCAGCCTGGACCACGACCCGGTCCCGACCTTTTCCTGCCACTCGTCGAGCAGCGCGACCGACTCGACGAAGCAGCCGTTGGCCACGCCCATCGGCGCGTGCGGCAAGGGGGGCTTTTCCGCCGCGCGCGCCAGCACGGCCGCGGCGAGAAACCCCAGGAGCAGGACGCCGAGGGCTTTCAATATTCGCGCCTGGGGTTGAGGCCCGGCTGCGGCACCGGGTAGCGGCCGTTGGCATCGGGCTGGAGCGGAGCCGGCGAGTCCTTCGTCAACTGGTCGAGACCGGGGGCAAACTCATGGTCGCAGTTGAGGATCTCGTCATAGGTGATCGTGCGCCCGGTGTGCGCGGCCATGCGGCCCATCGAGGTGACTAGGCTCGCCTCCACCCCGCGTTTCACCTCGTTGTAGGGCTGGTCGGAGCGGATGGCGGCAATGAGGTCGTCCCATTCCACCTGATACGGCTGCGGCTCGGGCTGCGGGTAGGCCCAGAGGAGATTCTCGGGCGCCAGGTTCTGACCCTTGTAGATCCGCGCGCGCGAGGGGATGTGACCCTTCTCCGAGACCACCGCCAGGCCCTTCGTCCCGTGCGCCCAGCTGGAGTGGTCCGCCTCCGCCCCGGTGATGCACCGGCCCTCGAGGAAGAGCCGGGCGCCGTCGCCGAACGTGTACTCCACCGAGTAGCTGTCGAAATTCTGGTCGATGCTGTCCCCGCGGTAGTGGCGCCCGCCGACGGCCTGGGCTTTCACCGGCCAGGATCCCTTCATCCACGAGCACTCGTCGATATTGTGGATGTAGAAGTCGCTGAAGGCGCCCCCGCTCGCCCACAGGAAGCTGTGGAAGCGCTCGATCTGGTACATCAGGTCGGTCTTGTTCGCCGGTTTCGGCGGCGAGGCGAAGAAGCCGATCGGTCCGTGCATCCGGTAGGCGCGCATCATGAGCAGGTCGCCGATCTGGCCCTGCTGGATGCGGTCGGCCAGTTCCTGCCGGGCCTTGCAGTGGCGGCACATCAGCCCGACGCCCACCTTGAGGTTCTTCTGCTTGGCCTCCCCGGCGAGCTTGATCATGCGGCGCGTCGAGGGACCGTCCACCGTGGTGGGCTTTTCCATGAACACGTGGAGGCCCTTTTCAATCGCGTACTCGAAGCAAAGCCAGCGGAACCCGGGAGGGGTGGCAAAAATGGCCACGTCACCGGGACTCAGGCAATCCATCGCCTTCTTATAGGCGTCAAATCCGACGAAACGGCGATCTTCCGGCACATCGACCTGATCGGGGAAGTCCTTCTTGACCTGGGCGTAACTGTCCTTAAGCCGGTTTTCGAACACGTCGGCCATGGCAACCAGTTTGATGGGGCCGCTCTTGGTCGAGAGGGCGTCACCCGCGGCGCCGGGGCCGCGGCCCCCCGAACCAATCAAGGCGACCTTGATGGTGTTATTCTCGGCCGTGTATCCCGGACGAGCGACAGCGGTGGCGAGGGCAACCCCAGCCATAGCCTTGGTGGAGGTTTTGAGAAATTCCCGGCGTGTGGGGCGATAGAGCCCGCGGTGTTCAATCGAGTTCATTGATATCACTGTGTTTTATTTAGAAACGAATCCGTTACGGCGTTTATTCAGATACTTACATCCGGCAGTGAATAAGCAAGCGCAATCGGCGGCGGCGTGAATTCGCAACCCACTAATCACCAGCGAG
>JAPLTR010000842.1 GCA_026398065.1 Verrucomicrobiota bacterium
GCCTTCCGAGTGTGCGGGGTGAACGCCGTTCTGGGTGTTCGGGCGGAGGCGTCCGCAAGACGGACGCCCTACAAGCTGAGAGGACGGTTGGTCCCGGCTAGTTCAGTTCCAAAATCACCACCGACTTCGACGGCAGCACAAAGGTGAGGGTGTCGTCGGCGACGGTCGCGCCGGTGAAGGCGGCGGGTTTCACGGCGTCGGGCGCGGAGAAGGTGTTGTGGGTGTTCATCGCGGGGGCGGTGAGGACGCGGCCGGTGGCGGACTTCGCGGTGACCCCGGTCAGGCGGCAGGCGACGGTCACGGGCTGGTTCGGATCGCAGTTGGCGAAGGAGAGATGGATCTTGCCGGCCGCGTCGCGCGAGGCGGAGGCGCTGACGGCGGGGATCTTCGATTCGCCCACGGCGTAGTCGGGGCTGGTGAGGGCGACGGGCAGCGACGTCGCGCCCTGATGCACGTTGAACATCTCCATCACGTGGTAGGTCGGGGTCACGAGCATCTTTTCCTTGTCGGTGAGGATCACGGACTGGAGCACATTGATGATCTGGGCGATGTTGGCCATCGTCACGCGGTCGGCGTGCGCGTGGAAGATGTGGAGGTTGAGCGCGGCGACGAGCGCGTCGCGCATCGTGCTCTGCTGGTAGAGGAAGCCGCCGTTGGTGCCGGGCTCGACGTCGTACCAGGTGCCCCACTCGTCGACGACGAGGCCGACGCGCTTCTGCGGGTCGTAGCGGTCCATGATCTCGGAGTGCTTGGTGACGAGCTCCTCCATCTTGAGCGTGCGCTGGAGTGTGGAGAACCACTGGTCCTCGGCGAAGTTGGTCGAGGAGCCCTTGCTGCCGCGCCAGTTGCCGGTGGGCAGCGTGTAGTAGTGGAGGGCAAGGCCGTTCATGCGGTTGCCGACGTCCTTCATCAGCGTCTCGGTCCACTCGTAGTTGCCCTCGTTGGGGCCGCAGGCGATGCGGGCGATGCGGCCGGCGGGACCGGGAATGTAGTTTTTGACGAACGTATTGTAGCGCCGGAAATTGTCGGCGTAGAAACTGGCCGTCATGTTGCCGCCGCAGCCCCAGCTCTCGTTGCCGATGGCGAGGTAGGGGACCTTCCAGGGCTTGTCGCGGCCGTGGGCGCGGCGGAGGTTGGCCATGGGGGACTGGGCGTCGGAGGTCATGTATTCGACCCACTCCATCGCCTCCTGCACGGTGCCGCTGCCGACGTTGAGGCACACGTACGGGGCGATGCCGAGGAGCTCGCAGAAATCCAGAAACTCGTGCGTGCCGAAATGGTTGTTCTCCACCACGCCACCCCAGTGGGTGTTGATCATGGAGGGGCGCTTTTCGCGCGGCCCGATGCCGTCGCGCCAGTGGTACTCGTCGGCGAAGCAGCCGCCCGGCCAGCGGAGCTGCGGGACCTTGAGGGCGCGCAACGCGGCGATCACGTCGTTGCGGTAGCCCTTGGTGTTGGGGATGGGCGAGTCCTCCCCGACCCAGATGCCTTCATAAATGCAGCGGCCGAGGTGCTCGGAGAAATGGCCGTAGATGTTTTTGTTGATCACGGGGCCGGACTTCGACGCATCGAGGGTGAGCGTCGCGCCTTGGTCGGCGGCGGGGAGGGCGGCGGCGGCCAGCAGGCACGCCGCGAGGATACCGATCGAACGGAGCAGGGTAGATTTCATGGGGCGAGGGCCCACATGCTGGCCGCCGCGCGGACGCCGGGCGATGCAGCCCGTGGCGGACCGTCCGGCAGCCGCCGGGCCTACTTCAACACTGCGGCGAAGAGCGCGTACGCCGCCGCGCGCTGCGCCTCGGGAAAGTCGTGCTCGCTGTCGGGGTGCTCCACCGTGATCCGGTCGGCGGCGCCGTGGAGGGCGTACACCGCGCGCGCGGCGGCGATGCAGCGGTCGACGGACTGCCATTGAAAATTTGAATCGCGCAACGGGGCGTTGACGTACACCGGCCGCGGCGCGAGCGCGCCGAGCAGTTCGGGAAAATCGAACGGGATCTCCGCCAGCCGCCCGGCGTAGCCGAGCAGTCGCGGCATGTAGCGCTCCTGGCACCAGCCCTTGCCCGCGGCCCAGACCGCGGGGTTGCCCGCGTAGTAGTCGAGATACGAATCGAAACCGGAGCTGGAGACGATCGCG
>JAPLTR010000118.1 GCA_026398065.1 Verrucomicrobiota bacterium
GGCAGTTCCTGCGAAGAGTGATACAGATACACAAGAATTTCGCCAAAGTCTCCCGCCATCGTTGAACCAGGATCGGGCAGTACCGCCGCGATTAGTTCTTCTTTCGAACGACCGGTTGCTTTCGCGCGCGTTTCTAACGCGGCATCGGACACGTAGCACCGACGCACGAAGCTACCTAGTTCGCTGGCCCAAGCCTTGGCATGAGCGGAGGTGACATCAACAAGAACATATGGATCGTCCTTGGAATGCACAAACCACGGCAAGGCTCTTCGAAAATCAAACTGCAGTTCATCCATTCAATGCCTCACCACTGGAACCCAGCATCGAATTGCGACGCATCGAGTCAATTCCAACACCCCATCAGACTCACACCGATGCTTCGATCATGTCTTGGCCTCCCCACATCGATTCCATCTCGACTAATAGCGGATGGAGATCGCCTTATCCCGATTGCGAGGCATAACCCCAACTAAGAACTGACAAGTCGAACCAAATCTAGCATCGGGTTTACCCTTCTTTTCTCTGAATTCTCAAGTTTAAAGAGTCTCGTCCATTTGCCGGACCGGCGCCCTACAGCACACACCCCGGCGGCGCCGCCGTCGCCCCGTTCACCAGCGCCTCCAACTGCGCCCGCTCGCGCTCCCAGAAGCACAGCGTGCCCGCGTAGAACAAATACCCATGCTGGTAGAACGTCGGGTTCCTCCCCCGCGTCACCAGCCGCTGCGCCTCGGGCCAATGCAGCGCCGCGTGCCGCCGCGCTACCACCGCGCGCCCGCCCGTCACCAGCCCCTCCAGCTGCGCCACCAGGCCCGGCGCCATCCCCGTTCGCCCCGTCTCTCCAAACCGCACCGCCGCCTCCCACGCCACCGCCGCGAAGCGCGCCCGCAGCGCGTCCACCGCCACCCCGTCGCGCACCTCCGCCATCCACCCATCGTTGGCGCTCGCCCCCGTCGCCTCGACCGCCGCCAGCACCGCCTCGGTGTCGGTCGCGTGCTGCTGCAGCGGCGTCAGCACGTCGCGCACGAAGGCCGCCCGCCCCGCCGCGTCGAGCGCCGCCACCGCCGCGAAGGACGGCCGCGTCGGCTGCGCCACGATGCCGAGCCCCTCGCCGGTGTCGATCACCGCCTCGCGCCCCGCCATGTACGGCGCGAGCCCGTGGGTCACCAGCGCGTCGTACTGCAGGTCGCCGAGCCGCGTGACCTGCCGCGCCACCGCGAGGCCCGCGTCGCCCCACGGGGAGAAGAACTCCTCCACCACCGAGCCCCACCGCTCGGGCAGGTGGAACCCCATCCGCAGCGTCGCCGCGTCGTTCTGCCAGTAGCCCCACTCCCAGCCCGACGAGAACAGGATGTGCTCGCTCAGCTCACCGAATGATCCCGCCCGCGCCGCCGCGCGCAGCCCCGCGAGGTCGTCGAAGCGCGACCGCATATACACCGGCAGGTATGTCGGAACGCTGTTGTCGAAGGCGATCCAGTAGGCCGACTCGGGGAAGTACGCGACGCGCTGCCCGGCGCGCAGGCGCTCGAGGATGTAGTCGCGGTGCTCGTGGAAGTCGGGGTGCCCGTAGGCCCCCACCGCCGGACCATCGAGCGGGAAGTACATCACCGTGTGCACCCACGGGATGATCGACGCGTCGGCGAAGCGCACGAGGAAGTAGTAGAGCAGCGACTGCCCCATGTACGAGACGCGCAGCGTGGGGGAGTTGCCGACGTGCACCGTGGCCGCGACCTCGACCGCGGGCGACAGCTCGCGTAACACCGCGTTGGCGTCGTTGACCCGCGCGACGAAGGTCTCCGGCGTGCTGCCAGAGAACTCGCCGAAGGAGAGGTCGACGAGGTCCCAGGCGACGCCGTCCATGAGCACGTGGAGGCGCGAGCGCATCTCGGCGCGCGGATCGGCCGGGTCGCCGTCGAGCAGGTCGAAGGCCTTCTGGAGGTTGCTGCGGCCGAAGAGCTGGATGCCCACCCCGATGCGGATTCCCCGGCGGTGGGCGTACTCGACGATCGCGCGCATGTGCGGGCGCCACGCGGCGGCTGCGTCGGAGGAGCGCT
>JAPLTR010000990.1 GCA_026398065.1 Verrucomicrobiota bacterium
CCGTCTCCAGCGGCTCGTCGGCACCTCCACGGTCAACCCGCCTGGCGAAAACTACGACGCCATCACGGCCGAGCTCACGCGCGACCTCACCGCCCTCGGCCTCAAGACCCGCCGCTACGCGATCCCGCGCGCCCTCCTGAAGAAATCCCTGCCGCCCGAGCAGCACGCCTTCCCGCGCTACAACGTCCTCGCCAAGCTCGCGGCCCCCGGCGCGAAAAAGACCGTCCACTTCAACGCCCACTACGACGTCGTGCCCGTCTCCGGTACCTGGCGGCACGGCAGCCCGTTCAGTGGCAAGGTCGACGGCGGATGGATTTATGGCCGCGGCACCGCCGACATGAAGGGCTCCATCGCGAGCCTTCTCACCGCCCTTCAGGCCCTCCGCGCCACTGGCACGAAGCCCAAACTCAACGTCGAGGTCTCCTTTACCGCCGATGAGGAAACGGACTCCGTCCTCGGCACCGGCTGGCTCGTCGAGCACGCCCCCATCCGTCCCGACTACGCGATCGTCATGGAGGGCGGCGAACTCAACCACGTCTGCTGCGGCCACAACGGCACGCTCTGGCTCGAGGTCACCGTCCACGGCCGCGCCGCCCACGGCTCCACGCCCGAAAAAGGGATCAACGCCCTCGAGAAAATGTCCGCGATCGTCCTCGCCCTCGGCGACTACCAGCGCCAGCTCGATCAACGCACCTTCGTCACCCCCGAGGGGAAGACCATGCGCCCCACCATCAACCTCGGCGGCGAGTTCTCCGCCGGCCCCGGCGGCAAGATCAACACCGTGCCCGCCCTCGCGCGCTTCACCATCGACCGCCGCGTCCTCGCCGTCGAGGACCAGGCCGCCGCGGACCGCGAGCTCCGGTCCTTCCTCATCGCCGCCGCCCGCCGGATCCCGCAGTGCAAGATCACCGTCACGAAGATCTCCGAAAACTTCTCCTGCTTCTCGAAGCCCACGCATCCTTTCTTCACCGCGATGGCCGGGTGCGTCAGCCGGGTGCGCAGAGCACCGACGGTCTTCAACGTCTCGACCGGCTTCAACGACATGCACTTCTTCTCGCACCACCTGAAAATCCCGACCCTCGGCTACGGCCCCGGCGGCGAGGATTACCATGCGGTCAACGAGCGCGCCCCCGTGAAGGAACTCGTCGCCAGCGCCAAGATCTACGCCGAGCTCCTCACGACTTTCGCCGGCTGAGGTCTTCGTAGAGCGTCTGTCTGGCAGACACCTCGGTCCGGCCGCCCCGCGCGGCGTCCGCAAGACGTGCGCCCTGCCTTGCGCCGCGCGCGCTATTTCAGCCCTTGCCGGATCATGTTCACGGCGATCGCCGCGAGCAGCATCGAGACGATCTTCGAGATCGCCCGCATCCCCGTCGGCCCGATCACCTGCCCCAGTTTTTCGCTGTAGGCAAAGGCCAGCACGACAATCACGAGGTTCGCGACCAGCGCCGCAAACGTCACCGCCACGCCGTGTGTCTGCGCGAGCAGGATCAGCGTCGTGATCGACGCCGGCCCGGCGATCAGCGGCATGCCCAGCGGCACCACCCCGAAATCGTCCGCCAGTTTTTCCGGCTCCGCCGCCGCCGACTGCACCAGGTCGCGCGCCGCGAGGATGAAAAGGATCAGTCCGCCCGCGATCTGGAAGTCGCTCGGCGTGATGCCCAGCGCCGCAAAGATCGTCTGGCCGAGGAACAGAAACAGCAGCGCCACCGCGCCACCCGTCCACGTCGCCTGTGTCGCGATCTTTTTCCGCGTCGCCTCCGGCACGCCCGCGCCCAGCGCGAGGAAGACCGCCGCCAGCCCGACTGGGTCGATGGCCACAAACAGCGGGATGAATGCCTTCAGGAAACTCTCGGCGAGCGATGTCACCGCGCCAATCTGCCACCGCGCGCTCCCACCGTCGAGCCACCTCTGGCTGGCTTTCCCCCACCGGGTCGCGCGGCGTTTTTCGCCCTTGTTTCGCCCCTCCCGGCCCGGCAACGTGCCCCCTCACGCCCACCCGCCGCCCATGAAAATCAACGCCACGCTCACCCCGCAGAAACTGCGCAAGAAAACCGCCCGCGTCTTCGAACTCGCCGGCCAGAAGATCCGCGCCATCGACGCCGCGTGGGATCCCGCCAAGGGCACGCCCGTCTTCACTGTCGCGGGCAAGTACACCTCGCGCGGCTGGACCGAGTGGACCCAGGGCTTCCAGTTCGGCATGGCGTTCCTCCATTTCGACGCCACCGGCGACGCCTCCTCCCTCGCCCTCGGCCGCGCCAAGACCGTGAAGCTCATGGCCTCCCACGTCTCGCACGTCGGCGTGCATGACCACGGCTTCAACAACGTCTCCACCTACGGCAATCTCCGCCGCCTGATGCTCGAGGGGAAGATCCCGCACAATCAGGACGAACTCAATTTCCTCGAGCTCGCGCTCAAGGTCTCCGGCGCCGTGCAGGCCGCCCGCTACGCCACGACCAACGCCCGGGCCCCGTGGTCCCCCGTCGAGGGTTCCCCCGGCGTCGCTCCCAGCGGCTACGTTTACTCCTTCAACGGCCCGCAATCCCTCTTCGCCGACACGATCCGCTCCATGCGCTCGCTCGTCGTGGCGCACCAGCTCGGCCACTCGCTGATGGGCGAGGGCGACAAGCCCACCAATCTCCTCCACCGCGCGATCGAGCACGCCGCCACCACCGCCCGCTTCAACGTCTTCTTCGGCACCGGCCGCGACAGCTACGACATCCGCGGCCGCGTCGCCCACGAGTCGGTCTTCAACCGCAACGACGGCCAGTTCCGCTGTCCGTCCTCGCAGCAGGGCTACTCGCCGTTCACCACGTGGACGCGCGGCGCCGCCTGGATCATCGCCGGCTACGCTGAGCAGCTTGAGTTCCTCGACACCGTGAAAGGCTCCGACCTCGACGCCGTCGGCGGCCGCCGCGCCGTGACCGATCTCTTCCTCGAGACCGCCCGCGCCACGAGCGATTACTACATCGACGGCTACTCCGCGAAGGACGGCGTGCCCTACTGGGATTCGATGGCCCTCAACAGCCACAAGCTCGGCGACATCACAAAAAAGAACGCCGATCCCTACAATGCCCACGAACCCGTCGACAGCTCCGCCGCCTCCATCGCCGCGCAGGGCTTCCTCCGCCTCGGCCAGTGGCTCGCCGCCAAGGGCGACAAGGCCGCCGGCAAGAAGTACTTCCATGCCGGCCTCACCATCGCCGACACGCTCTTCGCCGAGCCGTACCTCTCGACCGACCCGAAACACCAGGGCCTCCTCCTCCACAGCGTGTATCACCGCCCGAACGGCTGGGACCACGTCGCCAAGGGCCAGAAGGTCCCCAACGGTGAATCCTCCATGTGGGGCGACTACCACGCGATGGAGCTCGCCCTCCTCATCCAACGCCTCTCCGAGGAGAAGTACTACACCTTCTTCTGAGCCATCGGCCGGAGGAACTGGGAGTGGGAAACTCAGAGCCAGGAGCCAGCACAGGACATGCTTGTCGTCTGCTGCTCCTAGCTCCGCCTCATCTCCCGGCCCCGGCTTTTCTTTTCCGGCTCCCAGCTCTAGACTCTTGGCTCTCACCTTTTCTTCGTGTCCACACCGCTCCTCTACGAATCCCACTCCCACACTCCGCTGTGCAAACACGCGCACGGCGAACCTGCGGAGTACGCCGCCGCAGCGCTGGAGCGCGGACTGAAGGGCATCATCTTCACCTGCCACTGCCCGCTGCCCGACGGCATCTCGCACGCCGTGCGCATGGCCCCCGAGGAGTACGACCGCTACATCGAGCTGATCGCGGAAACCCGCGAAAAATTCGCCGGTCGCGTCGACGTGCGTCTCGGCCTGGAGAGCGACTACTATCCGGGTGTCGAGCCCTGGCTGGAAAAGCTCCACGCCCGGGCGCCCCTGCACCACGTGCTCGGCTCCGTCCATCCGCAGGTGCCCGACTACCGCGCGCGCTTCTTTCGCGGCGACTGGTTTGCATACCAGCAGCTTTACTTTGACCACCTCGCCGCGTCCGCGGAGACCGGCCTCTACGACACCCTCGCGCATCCCGACCTGATCAAGAACGAGGCGCCGCCCGAGTGGAATTTCGCGCGCATCCTGCCCTTCATCGAACGCGCCCTCGACCGCATTGCGAAGACCGGCGTCGCCATGGAGCTCAACACCAGCGGCGCCAACAAGGCCATCAAGGAGATCAACCCGAGTCCCACGATCCTCGGCCTGATGCGGGCCCGCGGCATCCCGGTGGTGCTCGGTGCCGACGCCCACCGCCCCGGTCGGGTGGCCGACGGCTACGCCAGCGCCCTCCGCATCCTGCAGACCGCCGGCTACACCGAAATCAGTTTCTTCCTGGACCGCCGCCGCCAGACCGTTCCCATCGCCGCCGCCCTGACGTCCCTCAAATAAGTCCGTGTCATCGCGAGGCGCGCCCCACGGGCAGCCCGCCCGCCTTGGCCGCCGCCCTCCGTTTGGCCCTTTGAGCCGGGATCTCCTTTTCAGGTCTTTCGTCGTTCACCCCGGCTTGATATACAGAGCCTCTCCTCCGGTTAAGAAGGGGCGGCGAGGGTGACAGGATTTTTGCGAAAGGGAAAACGATGGGGCGCGGGGGAAAATTCATGGGGGGCGACGCGGAGTGGAAACGGTGCGGAGGAGGGGGTGTGGACGCGTGGCGGCGAGGAGCGTGCGACGGACCTGGTAGAGGT
>JAPLTR010000591.1 GCA_026398065.1 Verrucomicrobiota bacterium
TAGGGCCCGACCTCCGGGCGGGCCGTGGTTCGTATGTTTTATTTGGATACGTAAACTCTGACGGCCCACTCGGAGATCGGGCCTACCCTCGGCCAGTTACAGTCCCAGCTTCTTCCGCGTGAAGGGGCGCACGAAGGCGGCGGGGGGATTGTGCGCGGTGGCGAGGCCGTGGGCCTTCTGATAAAACTCCTTCGCCTTGGCCGCCTGCCCCATCTTTTCGTAGGTCATGCCCAGCAGGCACGCCATGAACGGATCGTTTTGGCCGCCTTGGGCGGTGGCCGCTTTCGTGAGTTCGGTTTCGGCGGTCTTGAGGTCGCCGGTGTAGAGTGCGACGTAGCCGACGAGGTAGGGGAAGAAACGCTCCTGCGCCTCGGCCATCTTCGGGTCGCCGTCGAGGATCTTGCGGGTGGCGGCGATGTGCTTTTGCGCCTCGGCCTGGTCGCCGCGGCGCGCGGCGAGACGGCCGAGGGCGTGGGCGAGGCGGTAGTCCCAGAGGCTCTTCGGGTGCGTCCGCGGCTCGGGCTCCTTGTTGCCGAGTTCCGTGCCCTTGCGATACCAGTGTTCCGCGGCGGCGAGGTCGCCGGAATCGATGCAGACGCGCGCGGCCTCGTTGGCCATCTCGCCCTGCTGGTAAAACGCGTTCTGCGGTTCGGCGGTCTCGCGCGTCGCCCAATAAGCGATCACGAGCTGCTCATGCTTGACGGTGTTCTTGCTGTCGCCGTCGAAGGCATACGACATGGCCATGGCGCGGTGGGCGGCGGCTTTCGCGGCCTCATCGGGTGCGTTGTCGATGCGCTTTTGAAACACGACGCGCGCCTCGGTCGTCGCGCCGAGGGTATCAAGGAGATTGGCGGCGGGGCCGGAGGTGGGGTTGGCCTCCAACTCGCGGCGCACGGCGGCGAGGGCGTCGGCGGTCTTGCCCTCGCGCATCAGTTCGGAGGCCTGGCGGAGATTGGCTGATTGCTCCTTGCCCTTGCCTTTCCCCTGCTGGGCCGGGGCGAGTACGGGCAGGGCGAGGAGGACGAGAAGAACGGCGCGGGCGCTGACGGAGACGCGGGACAAGGCGAAGATCGTTTTCATGGGGATAGGGTTGTTTGACTAGGGCCGGGAATCGCTTTTCGGCCAGACGGAATCCGGCGGGAAACGTTGCGTTAGGCGGGATCGGCGTCGGCGTTCGTGCCGCGCTGAGAATCCGGCCACTGTCCGTAGAAGGCGACCTGCGCGTCGCGGTCCATAATCGTGTCGTAGCCCTCACGCTGGAGAAACGACATCGGGTAGCCGGGCTTGAGGGAGCGCACCGTGACCGTTTCGCCGTCGACGGCGAAGACCGCGAGCCACGCGCCGCAGCCGATCTCGAGGCGGTCGGGCCCGCGGCGGCGGATGCGGCGGGTGCGATGCGGCGACGGGTCGCGCGCGAGCAGTTCGGCCAGCCTGGGCGTGAAATCGACATTCCATCCCTCGCGCAGCCACCGCGCCTGCTCCACCGCCTCCGGCGCGAAG
>JAPLTR010000052.1 GCA_026398065.1 Verrucomicrobiota bacterium
GCCGGCCGGTGACGGGGTTCAAGGGGCTGAAGCCCCACCCGTACGCGCCACCCCACCAGCGCCCGTCGGCCCCGCCGACCCGGCCGTCGAGGCCGATGTGGCTGGGGATGACACCGCCGTTCTGGCGCATGCGGTCGAGCCAGGCGTCCATGTAGCCGACGATCCAGGCCTTGTAGCGGTCGCCGTGCGTGAGCAGGTAGGCGTCGGTCGGCAACGTGGTGGCGACGAGATTGATGAAGTGGTCGCCGACGACGTCGCCGTACTCGCGGTAGTGATCGAGAAACTGGGCAAAGGTGCTCTCCCCGTGGCCGAGCTTGAAGCCGGTCGGATCGAAGGGGTCGCCGACCCAGTCGAGCGGCGTCGCCGGCCGCAGCATCGGGCCCTTGCTGCCGTTCTGCATCGAACGGATGATTTTCAACTGCGGGTCGTAGTTCGGCGCCTCCGGATCTTCGCCCATGTAGAGGCCGGCGAAACGCCGCACCCTGGCCTGATAGGCCGGCAGCGACGGCATGGAGAGCCCCATGAGGTTGAAGCATCGCAGGCCCTCCCCGTGATGCATCCAGTCGGCCTGCGCGGAAAATTCTTTGACGTACATCCCGTCGCGGCCGGCGGGGACCTCGGTCGTCTTCGCCTCCGAGTACTGGCGGATCATGCCCTCCCACGTCTTCACATAGATGGTCGCGATCTCGTCGCCCGCCCCGAGAGCGTGCAATTCCGGCCAGCCGACGAAATTCTCGAACGCGTCGTCGGGTCCGTCGTTCGCGCCCCAGCGCACGAAGCACCGCACGTAGCCGCGCTCGTCGTAGTATTTCTCGGCAAACTCCCGGCAGGCCGGGACGTTTTCCGCGAGGAGGCGCCGTTCCAGCACCGCCCACTCCGGAGCGGCCATCGGCGTGGTCACCGCGATCACCGGACCGCTCTCCGCGCCGGGCAGCCGCGCCACCAAGCTGACGAGCAGGACGGACCAGAGGGGCGTTTTCATGGGCGAGAATGGGCGACGGGTTCGCGGTCAGGAGCCGAGCGCCATCACGCCCTTGAACACCAGAATCACCACGCCCACGACGGCGCAGCACGCCGCGAAGCCGAGCGCGTCGGTGCGGTTCCACTTGGTGAACTCCCAGTCGGAGGCGGGAAACAGCTTGAGGTGGTCGAAGCGCGTGGGACTGGCGTAGCTGGCGGCGACGACCGCGGCGTCCTCCTCGGGCGTGGCCGCGACGGGCGTCTTCATCCGGGCGTAGAAGCGTGCGACGCGGTCGGGCTCGGTGCGCGGGGTGAGCAGGCTGACGACAAAGATCAGCGTGATGGGCAGCAGCGCGTCGACGAGGTAGCGGGTCGTCAGGAGCTGCGCCGAGTTGAAGCCCGCGACATCGAGGCCGAGCACTTTCAGCAGGTAAACCTCCGTGCGGAAGAGGCCCTTGCCGGTCTTGGGCGAGGCGGGGTCTTTGGGATCGACGCGCACGACGCCCTCCTCGAAGAAGAGCGAGACCGGCTCGATGCGCCGGGTGTGGGTGAAGGTGTCGCCCACCCTGGCGGCGCGGCCGGCGGCCACATCGGCGGCGGTGGCGACCGACGACACCTCGAGGACCCGTTCGCGCGTCATCTGCGTCAGCGTCTCGGAGCGTGCGAGGGACGGGACCAGGGGCACGATCCACGGAATGACCGCGATGAAGGTCAGCGTGGCCGCGACCTGCACGATGACGGCGGTCTGCGTAATCCGCCGCCAGAGAAACAGCACGGTGATGGGCACGCCCCAGACGAGCAGGAGGACGATCATGAACTTGAGGATCGCGATGATGCTGTTGAGATAGAGACCGACCAGCACGCCGGCGGCGAGGAGGGCGGGCACTGCGAGCCGGGCGACGACCATGTAGTGTTTGTCCGAGCGGCCCGGCAGCAGCGGCTCGTAGAGGTTCTTCACCAGCAGGCCGGACAGCACGACGGATTGCGCGCCGAGCAGGGCGATCTTTCCGCCGAGGATGCCGGTGATCATGATGCCGATCAGGCCGACCGGGAGGAGCTCGCGCGTAAGCAGGCCCCAGGCCTGGTCGGGGTCGGCGATGCCGGGCCCGAAGAGCGCAAACGCGATGAGCCCGCAATACGCCCACGCGATGGTGACGAAACGCTTGCCGAAGCCGCCGGTCACGGCGCCGAGGCGCGCCGCCATCTCATCCTTGGCCGAGCCGGAGATGGTCATGTTGGCCTGCGAGCCGGCGATGCCGAGCAACTGCACCAGCAGCAGGGCGCAGATCGAATACCAGGTGTACTCCGAGGCGATGTCGCCACCGAAGAGGTTGAACATCACGTCGGGCACCTTGTCGTGCAGGCCCCCCACCCCGCCCAGTTTCCAAAGGCCGAAGGGAATCAGGATCACGGAAATCAGGACCACGAGAATCGCCTGGATCGCATCGACGACGGCCGAGGCTTTCAGGCCGCCGAGCATGATGAAGACCGCGACGAGCCCGGTCGAAACGAGGTAGAAGATCGCGGGCCGGAGGTAGGTCACGTAGGGCTGCAGCGCCCCGCGCTGATAGTAGTCCCGCAGCGTCGCATACCGGTCCTCCTTCGCCGGCGGCAGCGTGGCGCCCTGGCGCTCGGCGCGCAGCTCGAGGAACTCGTGATAGTCTTTCACCATCTGTTGCTCGGCGGGGGTATACTGGGCGACATCCTTCACCATGAGCGGCTGAAGGGTCTTCAGGGCCATGACGTTGCCACCGGCGATCACGCCAACGACCGCGATGATGAGGATCGTCACGGCATACATAGTTGAGAGAAACCGGCTGCCGAAGCGGTCGGAGAACAGGTCCGCCATGGTGGTGAGCCGCACGCGCCGGAACCAGACGTTCATGAACCAGTAGTACGGCGTCAGGAAGAGCGTGATCAGCGCGAGCCACGCGCCGCCCGCGCCCTGGCGGTAGACCGAACTCGCGGTGGTCGTCGCCTGGCCGGGGTCGGTCATGTTGCCGAAGCTCAGGAAGAACTGGAGCCAGCGGCCGAGCGAGCGCCCGCCCAGAAAGAAGTCCTTCTCCCCCTTCACCCCGTGCGAGAAGATCTTCCCGATCACGAGCACAACGATGATGTAGGCGACGATGATGGACACGTCGATCCAGTGGAGGCCGAATAACTTCATGGGGGCGGGTAAACAGCAGACAGCAGGGGGCGGGGTTGGGGAGCGCGACGCAGGCCGTCCAGGGGGATCCGGGGGCCCGCAACGCGCGGGACCAAAACAGTGGGCGAACCGCCAAGCGTCCGGCAATCACCGAAAACTGCACGGGCCAATTTAGGTCAGAAGGGTCCCTCGCGGCCGAAGAGACCGGGCGGGCGGTCCGCGCTCCTTTCGATGCGAGGTTGGATTTACTTGGATTTGGTCGGATTTGATCGGATGTGGTAGGATTTATCCTGGGTGCGGTTTCATCGGGTTGCTGCGTTCGGGCGATCCGGCGGGTTGGGAGGGCAGGCTCCGCCGGTGGGAGGAGGTTGGATCTGGTCGGATCTGGTCGGATTTACTCGGATTCAAACGGAGTCGGAGTGCCCGGCTTGATCCGGCGCGAGCGGCGGCAGGTGGGATCGAATGCGACGGGGTTGGATTTACTTGGATTTGGTGCGATGGGGCCGGAGTCACGGGCACGGACGGTTCGATCCGGCCGCGGCAGAGGCGGCAGGCGGCGGCGCTTCGCCGGGGCAGGCAGCGCCCCCGGCCGGGTGGTCGGTCCGGTTTCATCGTCGGTGGGTGGAGGGAGGATGGCCGGACGATAGCGTGGGGTTGGTCTAAAATCAATCTTAAAGTTGACTTAAAGAACACACATCTCGGTCCGATCCCGCCGAGATGAAATCTGCGCGCCGGGCTGGGCCGGCGGACCCGGGCCGGTCAGGCCGCCTTGGTCTGCTTCGGAAACACCGCGTGGACCAGCGTCCGGTCGGTCCGCGGGCGGTCGCTGTGCGGGGCGGTCGCGGTCTTCTGGTAGCGAAACAGCGCCAGCGCCACGATCACGAAGTCGATGACGGCCGTGAAGAGCATGCCGACGATCGCCTGCCACTCGGTGTACCGCTCCGCATAGATGTAGATCGCCAGATTGGCGAAGCCGAAGAGGAGCCACGTGGCCACGCTCACGCCGGCGGCCGAGCGGGCGCGCACCATGCGGACGAGTTGGACGATGGTCGCCGCGGGAAAAACCACGGCAGGCAGGATACCGGCAATTTGGGCAAAGGTCATAACGGAGGGTTGAGGCCGCGCCATGGCCCGCGGGCCTCGCCGGTGGTGGCAGCACGAGGAATCGAACCTCAACGGGGCTATCATCCCGTGCCACACAAGGCGCTGCCAGAACCGACGAGAAACCCGCAGCCATCGAACGACCACGAGGGTTTTGAAGACACACTATAGCACGACCCCGCCAGCGGCACTGCGCAGGGGTTGTCCAGACCCGCGCGTGGGTTGCGGTCGATGCCGACATCCCCGAGGCCACTTTACGTCAGAATCCCACGCTTTCCACCCGCTTCCGCGGGGGCGTTTCAGGGCTTGGCCGCACCGGACGGCGCTTCGTAGGCCCCGAGGTCGCACGGCGTGGTGCGAAGGTGGCCGTCGCGGTCCTGCCGCGGAGCGGACTCGTCGCTGCCGCCGTCGATCGCAGGGCTGCCCGGCCGCAGATGAAGATCGAAGTGCGCGAAGTCCACGAACAGGGCGGTGGGATCGGCATGGACGAGATTGTGGTCCACGGTCGCCATCGCGGGGTCCACGTGCAGGGTGGGCGTGAGGTTGTTGCGCACGAGATTGCCGGTCGACGGCTGGCCCCGCTTGTGGGGCGAAAGCTGGATCCACGGGGTGCGGGGCGCGGCGTCGAGGGGGTTCTTCATCACGGTGTTGTTGACGATGCGGCAGTTCTTGGCCCCGTAAAAGGCGATGCCGTGCCACATGTCGGTCACGATGACGTTGTTCTCCACCACCCAGTCCTCGAACATCCCGTCGAAGCAGCCGATGCCCTGCATCGCGGCTTTGAAGGGCTGCGCCGGATCGGTGTAGCTGATGAAGACATTGCCGCGCAGGACGACGCCTTTCACCACGCCGCCGCCAACCCGCACGCCGCCCGTGCCGCCGCTCCAGCTCTGGAAGCCGTCGTC
>JAPLTR010000925.1 GCA_026398065.1 Verrucomicrobiota bacterium
GCTGGGACGGCCCCATCCTGACCGACAGCGGCGGGTTTCAGGTCTTCTCGCTGGCGAAGCTGCGCGACATTCGCGACGACGGCGTGGCTTTTCAGTCCCATCTCGACGGCAAAAAACTCTTCCTCGGGCCCAAGGAGGTTATGGGGATCCAGCAGAATCTCGGTTCCGACATCGCGATGGTGATCGACGAGTGCCCGCCCTGGCCGTGCGAGCGCGACGCCTGCGCCAAGGCCGTGGCGCGCAGTTACCAATGGGCGGGGCAGTGCAAGCAGATCGCCACCGACAGCGGGTTTCTGGCCAACGGGCACCACGTGTTTGCCATCGTGCAGGGCTCGACGTTCGACGACCTGCGGCGCGAGGCGGCGGAATCGCTGGCGGCGCTGGACTTCCCCGGCTATGCCGTCGGTGGCGTGAGCGTCGGGGAGCCCGAGCCGGAGATGTTGAAACAGGTGGCGGCGACCACGCCGTTTATGCCGGCGGACAAACCCCGCTACACCATGGGCCTCGGTACGCCGCCGCAGCTCCTCAAGATGGTGGCGCTGGGGGTGGACATGTTTGACTGCGTGCTGCCGAGCCGCGTGGCACGCAATGGCCTCGTCTTCACGCCCGATGGCCCCATGAATCTCCGTAACGAGAAATACCGTACCGACCCGAAGCCGATCGTCGAGGGGCTCGACAACTACACGGCGCGTTTTTCCCGGGCCTACCTGCGCCACCTCACGGTCGCCGGCGAGATCCTGGCCTGCACGCTGTGCACGCTGCACAACCTCCATTTCTACCTCGATCTGATGGCGCAGGCGCGGGCGCACATCGAGGCCGGCGACTACGGGGTCTGGCATCGCGCCTGGATCGAGCGCTACGAGACCGGTGCGGCGGCGCGCGTGGCGGGCTGAGCGCGCAAAAAAGCCCGCGTGGCGAACCACGCGGGCGGGAGTGCAAACGTCGTGAGGTCAGCGGTCGCCTCGATGAAGCCGCCGAGGGTCTTCGTGAGCCACATGCTGCCTTCGACGCCGTACGAGTACTCGCCACCGCTCTGATTGTTCAGGAGGTCGGAGTAGCTGATGCTCGGGGTCACGGTGAAGTCGCCCACCGGGATTTCCGCGCCGACGGCGAGAGCCCAGGTGTTGTAGTTCGAGCGACCGAGGGAGTGCACCCAGGTCCGGCCGACGCCAGCGCCTGCGAAGGCCTTGACGCCCGCGAGGGTGGTGTAGCCGGTGGCGGCGACGCCGAGGGAGTTGGCGTGGACGTGGGTCGAGGCGACCTTCGTCCAGCCGTAGGCGTAGTCGAAGCTCAGGTCGAGCGAGGGAACGATCGGCAGGTTGACTCCGAAGTCGACGCTCTGGATGTTCTTCGCGTTGCCGCGAGGATCGGTGACGCTGAAGCCGGCCTCGGCGTAGCGCTGGCCGAGGAGGCCGGTCGAAGCGGTGGCCTTCGACGTTTGAGCAGAGCTCAGGCTGGCCACGGTCAGGGCGGCGAGCGCGAGCTAGATCTTCTTGGTGATGTTCATGGAGGTTTTATTCTTAGGTTATTTCCCCCGAACCATTTCGGGGGTGCGCTAAGGACCGCTACTTGGGGTGTCTCGCAATAAAAATTTTCATGCCGGGCGAAACTTTATGCCACGGTTTTTAGGGAACATAAGGGAAAATCGGTCCCGGGCGGGCCCACGGGAGGGCCGCGGCGATATCATCGTTCATGGGTCCGGTGAGGTTAGGCTGGAAACCTGAAAAACGTTGGCCCAACTTGCCGGGCAATATGCGCATTCTCGTCACCGGCGGCGCCGGTTTCCTCGGGTCCCACCTCTGCGAACGTCTCCTCAACGACGGTCATGAGGTCGTGGCCATCGACAACCTCTTCACGGGCCGGAAACTGAATATCGCTCATCTCCTGAAGCACCCGAACTTCGAGTTCGTGCGCCACGACGTGATCGACCCCTTCAAGTTCGAGGTCGACCAGATCTACAACCTCGCCTGCCCGGCCTCGCCGCCGCATTACCAGTACAACCCCATCAAGACCATCAAGACTTCGGTCATGGGTGCGATCAACTGCCTCGGCCTCGCCAAGCGCACGCGGGCCCGGGTGTTCCAGGCCAGCACGAGTGAGGTTTACGGCGACCCGCAGGTGCATCCGCAGCCCGAGACGTACTGGGGCCACGTCTCGGCCTCGCCAAGCGCACGCGGGCCCGGGTGTTCCAGGCCTCCACGTCGGAGGTCTATGGTGACCCGCAGGTCCACCCGCAGCCGGAGAGCTATTGGGGCCACGTGAATCCCATCGGCAAGCGCTCCTGCTACGACGAGGGCAAGCGCTGCGCCGAGACGCTCTTCTTCGACTACCACCGCGAGAACAAGGTCGATATCCGCGTGATCCGCATCTTCAACACCTACGGCCCCCGCATGCATGAGGCCGACGGCCGGGTGGTCTCCAACTTCATCGTGCAGGCGCTCCGTGGCCAGGACATCACCATCTACGGTGACGGTTCCCAGACGCGGTCGTTCTGTTACGTGGACGACCTGATCGAGGGTTTCGTCCGCTTCATGGCCCAGACGGAGACCGTCGGTCCGGTTAACTGCGGTAACCCCGGTGAATTCACCATGCTGCAGCTTGCTGAGCTGACGCTCAAGCTGGTCGGCGGCAAATCCAAGATCGTCTTCAAGCCGCTGCCCTCGGACGACCCCAAGCAGCGCCAGCCCGACATCACCCTCGCCCGGAAAGTCCTCGGCGGCTGGGAGCCCCGGGTGCCCCTTGAAGAAGGCCTCGACCGGACCATTGCGTATTTCCGCACGCGGGTGTGACCGGGAAGGGCATTTGGCTCAGAAATAACTGAGCCACGCGTCGCGCCGACGGCGCTTGAGTTCGGCGAACCAGCGGCACAACGGATAGAGCAGCACGACGACCATGGCCCAGACACCATAGGTCCAAAGTAGGCTGACACCGGCATTGGGCGGCACCTTTTCGCTGAAGGGCGAGAGGCTGCCGTCCCCGCTGTGAAACGCGTGCGTCGCATAGGCGAGCGCATGAATCAGCGGCAGGTGCAAAATGTAGTAGAAAAATGGTACGCGCCCAAAAACGAGGGCGGGTTTCAACCAGGCCGGAGTGCCCCGCTCAAAGAAGGCGAGCAACAGCACCCCCGGTCCCAAGGTCATGAGCAGATAGCAGAGCGAGGGCGGGTATTTGGTGCAGTCGAGGAAGGACAGCAGGGTGAATCCGGCGCGCGGTTGAGCCGTCCAAGGAGTGAGATTGCCATAAACGTTGCTCAAGCGGAGGAGCACGAACGCGGCGCAAAGCCCCAGGCCGAGCCTGACCAGCCACTTCCGCCGCACGTCGGGGTCCAGGCGGAAGACCGCGCCGAAGCTGTAACCGGCCGCCATCACGGCGACCCACGGAATGAGCGGATAAAACGTGTAGAATTGAAATTTCCCGAGGCTGACCATGCTTTGGACGTGCAGGATTTTCCAGAGCCCGGCCCAGGCACCCCAGCTCTCCGGCTTTACCCCGTCGAGGGCGTTGTGTCCGAGGATCACCACGAGGCTGAATCCCGCTATCACCCACGGGCGGCAGTGAATCAGGCCCGCCAGCACGATCATCGACCAGCCCAGCGACCACAGCGTCGCGAAGAAGTAGGTCGTGAGCGTGATTTCAAACCGCCAGCCGAACCACATGAGGAGCGTCAGCTCGAGGAAGATCAGCCAGAGCCCGCGGGTGACCAAAAACCACGAGAGATCCCGCTTCGACTTGCCGCGCATCACCGAGAGGCAGACCCCGGTGCCGGCGAGGAAGGAAAAGATGGGCGCGCAGAAATGGGTGAGCCACCGCGTCAGAAAGATGGGGGCGGTCGTCTTGGTCAGGTCCAGCGGGTCGACGCCCTGGAGCGCCGAAAAGTGGAAATAGTCCCGCGTATGGTCGAGTGCCATGACGACCATTACGAGGCCGCGCAGCAGGTCGACGCTGTCGAGCCGGGCCGGGGAGGGGACGGGGATGGGCGCGGCTGAAGACGGGGATGGGTTCATTCCGGCAGGAATTGGTGATCCGGCGGGACAGGCCGGGGTGGCGGGAGCGGAACGGGAGAATTCGAAGCCCGCAAGGTCTTCCGGGCCAACACCCCGCCTTTGTGCGCAAGTCGCTGGCGACGGGGTGGGCCCGGACAAGGCCCCCCGTGGGCTGTCCCCCATTTGCCATTTGCCAAGCCTCCCTCGCAGCCTACGCTCCCGCCTCTTCATGCTCTCGTTTCTCCTCAAACGCTTTTCCGGCCGACACTATAAGAAGTTCCTCGAGAAGTGCCGCCCCATCGTTGCGCGCATTAACGAACTCGAGCAGTCCTACCAGTCGCTCAGCGACGACCAGCTCCGCGCCAAGACGGACGAGTTCCGTGCCCGCATCGCCGCCGCCGCCGACAAGCGCGCCGCCCTCGACGAGGTGCTGCCCGAAGCCTTTGCCACGGTGAAGAACGCCGCCCGCCGCCTCTGTGGGCGCACGGTGTTGGTGTGCGAGCACGAGCTGAAGTGGGACATGGTGCATTTCGACGTCCAGCTCATCGGCGGCATCGCCATCCACCAGGGGAAGATCTCCGAAATGGCGACGGGCGAGGGCAAGACCCTCGTCTCGACGCTGCCCCTCTATCTCAACGCCCTGACCGGCCGGAATACCCAGCTCGTCACCGTCAACGACTACCTCGCTCGCCGCGACTCCGAGTGGATGGGCCACATCTACAATTTCCTCGGTGTCTCCGTCGGCTGCATCCAGCAGCAGATGGCCCCGGACGTTCGTCGCGACATGTACGGCCGCGACATCACCTACGGCACCGCCAGCGAGTTCGGCTTCGACTACCTCCGCGACAACGGCATGGCCACGCGCAAGGAGGACCAGGTCCAGCGCGACTACTGGTTCTGCATCGTGGACGAAATCGACTCCATCCTCGTCGACGAGGCGCGCACGCCGCTGATCATCTCCGGCCCCGCGCCCATCGAGCGCGAGCAGCCCTTCACCCGCCTGCTTCCGCCGGTTGACCGTCTGGTCAACGACCAGACCCGCCTCTGCATCAAGATCGTCACCGAGGCCCGCGAAATTTTGGAAAAGCCCGGTGCCACCGAGGACGACAAGGCCCTCGCCGCCCGCAAGATGCTCCAGGTGAAAATGGGCCATCCGAAGAACAAGCAGCTGCTCCGCCTCCAGGAAAACGGCGAATGGCGCAAGCTCCTCGACCGCATGGAGACCGACCTCAATTCGGATCTCAACAAGGACGAACTCTACAAGCTCAAGGAGGAACTCCTCTACGTCATCGACGAGCGTCAGCACCAGGCCGACCTCACCGAAATCGGCCGTAACAAGCTCCGTCCCGACAATCCGGACGCGTTCATGCTGCCGGACCTCGCGACCGAGTTCATCGACATTGAAAAGGATGCTTCCCTCACGCCGGAGCAGCGCGAGGAGAAGAAGCTCGCCGCGCAGACGCGTTATGCCGCCGTCTCCGAGGACATTCACGCGATCTCGCAGCTCCTCCGCGCCTATTCGCTCTATGAGCGCGACGTCGAGTACGTCGTGCAAGAGGGCAAGGTGATGATCGTCGATGAGAACACCGGCCGCGTCATGCCGGGCCGCCGTTGGTCCGACGGCCTCCATCAGGCCGTCGAGGCCAAGGAAGGGGTCACCATCGAACGCGAGACGCGCACCTCCGCGACGATCACCATCCAGAATTATTTCCGCCTCGACGAGAAGCTCGCGGGCATGACCGGCACCGCCGAGACCGAGGCGACCGAGTTCAACGACATCTACCGCCTGAGCGTGCAGGTGATCCCGACGAACAAGCCCTGCATCCGCATCGACCGCAACGACTCGATCTTCAAGACCCGCCGTGACAAGTAC
>JAPLTR010000236.1 GCA_026398065.1 Verrucomicrobiota bacterium
CTCTGGGTGAAGTGGTCGGTGCCCCCCGCGATGTTGGCATCGGGTCCGGTGGCCGCCTGCGGATTGGAATCCACCCCAAATTTCGTCTGTACCACGGGCTCGGTGAACCACCGGCCCCGCGTCTCCGCCGCCAGCGCGGTGCAGACCGGCAGCAGCCAGCACAGCCATTTCACGCCGCGCGTCTTTCGCGGCATCGCGACACCTCCGGACGATGGATCGGGCCTGTGCATCCTCCAAGGTCATTCGGCCCCGGGGCCCCGCGCTCAACCCCATAGCTCGTCACGCCCGCGGGTTGAACCGCCCCTAACACGGTAAATAACCCCCGCTCATCCCGTCCCGCTGGGTCGCGGGGGCCGCCCGCCCGGGCCCCTTCGCGCCGAAGCCGCCGAACCGCGCCCGACCTTCCCTGTCTTTTTGGTTGTCATTCCCCGCTCCGCCCCGGACCAATTCCCCGTCATGCCGTTACCGCTCGCCCCGCTTCTCGCCCCCTCCCTCCTTGCCGGCGACCATGCCCACCTCGCCGCGAGCGCTCGCGTCGTCTCCGATCTCGGCCTGCTTTGGCTGCACTGCGACATCATGGACGGCCACTTCGTCCCCAACCTCACCTTCGGGCCCGAGACCCTCGCCGCGCTCCGCCGCGCCGGGAGCAAACTCTTCTTCGACACCCACCTCATGCTGTCCGAACCGCAGCGCTACATCGAGGCGTTCGCGAAGGCCGGTTCCAACCTCATCAGCATCCACATCGAGCCCGCCTACGACCACGCCGCCACCCTCGCGCGCATCCGCGACCTCGGCTGCCAGTGCGGTCTCGTCCTCAACCCCGGCACGCCCGTCGCCGCCGTCGAGCCCTACCTCGGCCAGGTCGACCTCATCCTCGTGATGACCGTGCAGCCCGGCTTCGGCGGCCAGCCCTTCCGCCGCGACATGCTGCCGAAGCTCACCCAGCTCGCCGCGTGGCGCCGCGAACGCGACCTCACCTTCCGCCTCGAAGTTGATGGCGGCATCGACCTCGCCACCGGCGCCGAATGCCGCGCCGCCGGCGCCGACACCTTCGTGGCCGGCACCTCCTTCTTCAAGGCCCCCGACAAACCCGCCTACGCCGCGGCCTTCGCGAAGCTGTAGCGGAATTTTACAGGAGGAAACGGAGAGCACGGAGCCATGCACCCTCTGTTCGCCAAGGCCGATGGCCTTACTGAGACCATCATTGGTGCAGCCATCGAGGTGCATCGTAACAAGGGCCCCGGCCTGGTGGAATCCATCTACGAGTGGTGCCTCCTGCGCGAACTCGAACTCCGGAAACTCTCCACCGAAAATCAGCGCATGGTACGCATCGAGTACAAAGGTTTCTTCCGGGAAGACCCGCTGCGTTTTGACGTATTGGTCGAGGGCTGCGTGTTGGTCGAGGCCAAGGCCGTCGAAACGGTGCTCCCCGTCCACAAGGCCCAGCTCTTGAGCTACATGAAACTCCTCAACGTCCCGATCGGCCTCCTCATCAACTTCAATGTGTCCAAACTGACCGACGGCGTCTCCCGCCTCATTCTTCCGAACGCGAATCTCTGACTCCGTTCTCTCCGTTTCCTCCTGTAAAAATTCTGCCTTCTTCCATGCCGCACGAAACCCACCACGCCGGCTACCTGCTCTCCGACGACCCCGCGCGGCTCGACGTCGGCGCCGTCCACGCCTACCTGACGCGCAGCTACTGGGCCGCCGGCATCCCGCGCGACGTCGTCGCCCGCTCCCTCGAAAACTCTCTCTGCGTCGGCGTCTACGCGCCCGACGGCGCGCAGGTCGGCCTCGTCCGCGTAATCACCGACTCCGCGACCTTCGCCTACCTCTGCGACGTCTACGTGCTCGAGGCCCATCGCGGCCGCGGCCTGTCCCAGGCCGCCCTGCGCCTGCTCTCCACCCATCCCCGCCTGCAAAACCTCCGCCGCCAGCACCTCGTCACCCAGGACGCCCACGGGCTGTATTCGCAGTTCGGATTCACGCCGCTCGCCACCCCGGAGCGGCACATGGAGAAACGCGATCCCGACGTCTACCGGCGCGCCGGGCAATCCGCGCACACCAATCGCCAATAACTGCGGCGTCCCCCCGGCCTTTCGGCGTACACTGGCGGCCAGCGCACCCCGCTGTTCTCCATGACCTCTCGCGCCGTCCGTTCCCTCGCCCTCGTCCTTCTCCTCGTCACCGCCTCCGCGGCCCAGACACTGCCGACCGCGGACCGCGTCCTCACCCAGCTCCGCCTCGTCAACGACCAGTTTCTCCGCACCTGGCCCAACCCCGGCGCCGACATCGTCACCGACAAGGCGCGCCCCAGCAACATCTGGACGCGCGCCACCTATTTCGAGGGCCTGATGGCCCTGTATAAGATCTCGCCCAACCCCGCATACTACGACTACGCCGTCCGGTGGGGTGAGAGCCACGCCTGGAACCTCGCCTACGGCTCCGTCACCGACCGCGTCGCCGACGACCAGTGCTGCGGCCAGACCTACCTCGACCTCTACGCCATCGATCCGCGCCCCGAACGTCTCGCGAAAATCAAGACCGCCATCGACAACATGGTGAACAGCACCAAGGCCGACGACTGGTGGTGGATCGACGCCCTCCAGATGGCGATGCCCCTCTTCGCCCGTCTCGGCGTCCAGACCAACGATCCGCGCTACTTCGACAAGATGTACGCTCTCTACTCGCACACGCGCTCCGTCGAAGGCGGCCGCGGCCTCTATAATCCGACCGAACATCTCTGGTGGCGTGATGCCGATTTCGATCCACCTTACAAGGAGCCCAACGGCGCCAACTGCTACTGGGCCCGCGGCAACGGCTGGGTCTTCGCCGCCCTCGCCCGCGTCCTCGACATCCTCCCCGCCGACGCCCCCCATCGCGCCGAATACCTCGCCACCTTCCAGGACATGGCCGCCGCCCTTGTGCCGCTGCAGCGCAGCGACGGCTATTGGAACGTCAGCCTCCTCGATCCCGACAACTACGGCGGCCGCGAACTCACCGGCACCGCCTTCTTCACCTATGGCCTCGCGTGGGGCATCCGCCAGGGCCATCTGCCCCGCGCCACCTACCTGCCGGTCGTCGCCACCGCCTGGCGTGCGCTCTCCGACTTCGCCGTGCGCCCCGACGGCACGCTCGGCTATGTGCAGGGCACCGGGAAACAGCCCTCCGACAGCCAGCCCGTCACCTACGCGAGCCAGCCCAACTTCGACGATTTCGGCACCGGGGCCTTTCTGCTCGCCGGCGCCGAAGTCTACCAGCTCGCCGCGACGCCCCTCGTGGAGGGCGCGGACCTCGGGCGCTTCGTCGACCACATCCAAACCAGCGCCACCACCGTCGCCCTGGCCGACGGCAGCCCCTACCGGGTGGAGGCGCGCGTGCGCGCGACGGGGTTCGAAACCCGCCAGCTCCCGAGCTACCTCACGTTCCCGCGCAGCCCCACGACCACGATGCTGACGCTGGAAAGCAACGACTCCGGCCACTTCGTGTGCTCCCTGCGCGCCGCCTCCGCCGCGGCCCTCGATACGGCGTATCCCGATGGCACCTACACGTTCGTCCTGGCCGGCACCGTCCGCGCGAGCGTCACCTCGGCCGGCGCCGCCAAGTGGGCCACCAGCGCGTTCCCCGCCGCGCCGACCGCCACCGTCACGGCCGGCACGTGGAACGCCGGCCGCCTGCTCCTCGACGCCGCCCAGGGCCTGACCATCACCGCCAGCCGTCCCGCCTCCGGCGAACCGGGCGGCCCCGCCACCGTGACACTCACCCTCGAGGGCCCCGGCTTCCGGGCCAGCCGGACCGCCAGCGCCTCGTCCGTCAGCGGCCCCGTCTCCCTCACCCTCCCGCCCTTCGCGCTCACCCCGGGGGGCACCTATGCCGTGCGCCTCGATGCCAGCAACGTCCAGGCCGGCGCCGACGTGGTCGCGTCCGCCAACACCTGCACGTTTCACCGCACGACCTCGTTTCAGATCGTCGCCACGGAGCCCGCCTTCTCCCGCGCGAAGCTCCTCAACGTGTCGTCCCGCGGTATCGCCAGCTCCGATACACCGCTGATCGCCGGTTTCGTGGTCAGTCCGGGCGGGCCCAAAATGGTCCTCGTCCGCGCCGCCGGCCCCTCGCTCCAGCCCTTCGGCGTCACCGGCGCGCTCGCGAACCCGTCGCTCCGCCTCTCCAACGCCGCCGGGACCCGCGCCTGGCAAAACGACGATTGGCAAAGCTCCTCCCTCTATTTCGCGCACGACGCCGCGGGCGCGATCGCCCTGCAGGCCGCCTACACCAATGTCCGCGACGCCACCCTCGCCGCGACCGAGGCCGGGGCGTTCCCCCTCACCCCGCGCAGCCGCGACGCCGCGCTGGTCGTCGTCCTGCCGCCCGGCAACTACACCGCGCAGATCTACCCGTCGGGCACCACCGCCGCCGGCACCGCCCTCGTCGAGGTGTACGAACTCGCCACCACGCAGACGAATCCCCGCCTCACCAACCTCGCGACCCGCGGCCCCGTCTCCGCGACCGAGCCCCTCACGGCCGGCTTCGTGGTCACCGGCGGCACGCGCCGCGTCCTCGTCCGCGCGGTGGGGCCCACCCTCGCCAGCCTCGGGCTGCCCGCCTCCGCCGTCCTGCGCGATCCCGTTCTCGCGGTCTTCAACGCCGCCGGCACTCAGATCGCCCAAAACGACAACTGGAACGCCGCGCCGAACCCTGTCAACCAGGCCGCCGTCCGCGCCAGCCTCGGGGCCTTCGCCCTCCCGGCCGGCAGCAAGGACGCCGAGACCCTGCTCGAGCTCGCCCCGGGGGCCTACACCCTCCGCGTCACCTCGGCCGACGGCGGCACGGGCACCGCGCTCGTCGAGGTTTACACCGAGCCCCCGGGCGCGATTTCAGTCGGAGAATTCGGTTCCTAGGCAAAATCCCGCCTCGCCTACTCCCGCCCGCGCGCGATCGCCTCCGCCGCGCGGTACTGCCGGCGAAACCGCCCGCCCAGCTCCGTCGCCAGCCGCACCTCCTCCACCTTGTTCTTCGCATTCAGCGTCTGCCGGATCGCGCCGTTCGCCTGCGCGTAGTCCACCGCATCCAGTTCGCCCAGCTTCGCCAGGGCCCGCGCCCGCACCGGCTCCGGCGCCTCCCGGATCGCCCGCCACGCCGCGGTCAGCTCCGCGTGCGAATCGAGGCCCATCACCCGCACCCCGAACGCCAGCTCACGAAACAGGTGCGCCGTCCACGCCGGGTGGTAAACCAGCGGATTCGGATCGGAAAACGGCGCCGCCTCCGGATCGCTCCGCAGCGGCTTCCATTCCGTCTGCGCGTAGAAATCCCGCCGCACCGGCAGCCGGCGCAACGCAAACCGGTCCGGCCCGCCCGGGGCGTCCGCCTTGAAAGCCCACAGTTTCTGCCCCGCCATCGACAGCGTGAACTCGATGAAGAGTTCCGCCGCCTCCCGGTGCGGCGCGCCGCGGAACAGCGCGATCGGGTCCACCGAGTTCACCGTGCCCCCGCGCGGCGCGACAAACGCCAGCCGGCCCGCCCCGCGGTGGTTCACCGCCTCCGCCTGCGCCTGGCCGTAAAAATCGATGCACACCCCCGCCGCGCAATCCCCCTGCGCCACGTCGATCACCGGCTTCTGCGACGAGTCCGTGAAATAGCGCGCATTCGCCGAGATCTGCTGGATCAATCGCAGCCCGTCCCGCCAGCCGTCGCGCACCGCCGCGGCCTCCGCCTCTTTTCCCGCCGCGCCCGGCAGCGCCGTCATCCGCCGCTGGATCTGCTGCTGGATGACGTTCTCGAACGCCTTCGCGATCGAGCTGCTCTTCGTCGGGTCGGCCAACGCGATCTGCCCCGCGTACCGCGCGTCCGCGAGGTCCGCCCACTCCGTCGGCGGCGGCAGCCCGAGCCGGTTCAGTGCGTCCGTGTTGTAGATGATCCCGAAGTTGCTCAGCCCCGATTGTAGAGGATGCCGAAATTGCTCAGCACATTTCCCGCCCAGCAGCCTTCGTCATCCCAGTATTGCTCGCCGGTGAAGGTCCGCGGGATCACGTCGTCGCGAAACCACTCCGGGTGCGTCTGCCGCACGCGCGACGGAACGATCCGACCCGCCTGCGCCTGCCGCACAAAATCGTAGCTGCCCCCGCCGAAAAACAGGTCGATCCCGCAGCTCACCTCCGACGCGATAAATTCCGCCCGCGCCGCCCGCACCGTCTCAGGCGCATCCGCCGGCAGATTGGGATTCACAAATCCCGCTTGAACCTCCGAAGTCCACTTCCGCCCCGCCTTCGCCGTCCAGCGGCGCTCGAAGGCCGCGTTGTAAACGCCTTCGACATAGCGGGTGATGTCGCTCGTCCCGCCCACGACCCGCCAGTCCACCGCCACGGTCCGTCCCGTGCGCTCGCGATACCACGCCTGAAACCCGCGGCCAAATTCCGTGCGCGTCGCCTCGTTGTGCGGGGTGATGATCACCACCGTGTCCTGCGCCGCCGCCAGCACCCGCTGCGCCGGCCGCAGGGCGAAGGGCAGCGCCACCGTCGCCACCAGCGCCAGAAGGATGACCGCGCGCTTCAGCATGGCGCCGCCTCACTCGGTCAGCACCACGACGTCGTCCGGCGCCGCGCTCGCGTACAGTTCGCCGCGGTCCACCTGGTCGACGAACCGCGGGTTCAGCTCAAAGATCTTCAGCGTCCGCCCACCGGCCACAAAATCGTACTGTGCCGTCTCGCCGAGATACGTGCATCCGCCGATGCGCCCCCTGACCGCGTTGCCCACCGCCGGCTCCCGGCTCAGCGTCCAGCATTCCGGCCGCACCGAGAGGGTGACCGCCGCACCCGCCTCGGGCGCCAATGTCGGATCGCCCAGCACGCCGTCGAACCGCCCCACCGCCGTCTCCACGACCGCGCGCCCGCCGCCCGCGCTGAGCACCTTGCCCTCGATGAAATCCGTCTCCCCGATGAAATTCGCCACCAGCCGGCACCCCGGCCGCCGGTACACCTCGCGCGGCGACCCGACCTGCCGGATGCGCCCGGCGTCCATGATCGCCATGCGGTCCGAGATCGACAGCGCCTCCTTCTGGTCGTGCGTCACATACACCGTCGTCAGCTTGAACTCCTTGCACACGCGCCGGATCTCCGTGCGCATCTCCAGGCGCAGCTTCGCGTCGAGGTTCGACAGCGGCTCGTCGAGCAGGAGGCAGCGCGGCCGGATCACGAGGGCCCGCGCCAGCGCCACGCGCTGCTGCTGCCCGCCGGAGAGCTGGTTGGGTTTCCGCGCGCCATACTCGCCCATGCGCACCGACTCCAGCGCCTCGCCCACGCGGCGCGTGATCTCTGGCTTCGGCACCTTCCGCTCCTCCAGCCCAAACGCCACGTTCTCCGCCACCGTCATGTGCGGCCAGAGCGCGTAGCTCTGAAACATCATCCCCGTGTTGCGCTTGTGCGGCGCCAGCCGCGTCACGTCCTCGTCGCCGAAAAAGATCGTGCCTTCCTCCGGGATGTAGAAACCCGCCAGGCTCCGCAGCAGCGTCGTCTTCCCGCAGCCGCTCGGCCCGAGCAGAAAGAAGAGTTCGCCCGGCTCGATCATCAGGTCGAGCTCACGGAGGGCCGTCACCGTGCCGAACCGCTTCGTGAGTTTCTGGATGCGAATGGAAATCATGCCCGCGGGGACCGCGCGCCGAGGCAAGGTCCGGCCTCCGGCCCTGTCAAAAGAATTACCCGTCCGGCCCGCTTCTCCGCTTCGTCCGCGCCCCGGTTTGTCATGGCGAGGAGTCCGCGCGGCGGACGACGTGGCCATCCATCTGACCGTCTCACGTCCGGCGAAGCCGGACTTGCCGCCACTCTCCAGCATTGCCTCACCCTCCCCGCTTTGCCTTGCTGCTCCCTCTTCCATGCCCGCGAAAAAAACTCCCGCCCGTCATCCCGATCTTGAAAGCGTGCTCGTCACCAAGGCGCAAATCAGCCGCCGCGTGAAGGCCCTGGGCCGCGAGCTCAAGAAAATCTACGGCGACGAGGAGATCACCGTCGTCGCGATCATGAACGGCGCGATCCTCTTCACCGCCGACCTCCTCCGCGAGATCGACAACCCCATCCGCCTCGACTGCATCCGCACCACCAGCTACGGCAGCTCCACGGAGTCCCACGGCACCCCCAAGCTCGTCCACGGCCTGACGCTCGACGTCACCGACCGCCACGTCCTCGTCGTCGACGACATCCTCGACACGGGCAAGACCCTCTCGCTCATCGCCAGCATGATCCGCGGCATGCGCCCCGCCAGCCTCCGCGTCTGCGTGCTCCTCGACAAGAAGGGCCGCCGCCTCGTCCCCTTCGAGGCCGAGCTCGTGGGCTTCCAGATCCCCGACAAATTCGTCGTCGGCTACGGCCTCGATTTCGCCGAGCGCTATCGCAACCTCCACTGCATCGGCGTCCTCAAGCCCGCCAAGCAGAAGGGCTGAGGGGCCTACGGCTTCTAGGGAAGAGTGGATAACCGGCGTAATTTCCTCGCCGTTAGATCCACCCGCAGTGGAACTCCGACGTTGGGAACCACGACCAGCAATCGGGTCGATAGCGGGATCACTGCCCGCACGCCCGGCGCAACGCCGATCGCGTCGGTTTCCGCGCTGAACAACCGGCCGGGCAGCGGGACAATTTCCTGGGGCCTACCCTGCTCGATCCGCACCAGGCGCTCATTTTCGATTCCATATAAACGGCGGTCATGAGGGCTATAGGCGATCCGCTGAAAATACCTCCCCGCAAGCTCCGGCCATTCGTGCGCAATTTTCGCCGTCGGGGCGTGGGTCCGGAGCAAGGTCCGCGCCATGAAATGACTCATCGACCAGGCCACGGACACGGGTTCTCCCTCCACCCCGGCAATCCCCGTCACGTAATGCGCTGCATCGGAGTATTGAACCCAGTTTCCTGTCGCAGGGTGGAGCCCGTACAATGTCCCGCCCCATTCGCCCTCTCCGGTGCCAAACCAGGCCATCGTGCGATCTGCGTAAGCGGCTTGAAGTCGCAGGGCGTTGGTCCGGACCTGCCCCTCGGCGACCGGCACAGGAAAATCTTTCCCCTGCACCGCATCTCGCACATAGGTAGGGTAAACCACCAGCGGAACCCGGTCCACCACGACCAGGGCCAGCGATGCGGCCTCGCTCTTCGGCAGCGACCCAACCGGCATCCACTGTCGTCCGCCGCGATCACGGTGAAAAACTCCGGTCGTGGTCGCGGTCCAGAGACGCGAGCCATCCGTGGCCAGATGGCGGGCTCCGGATAGCGTCAATTCATCGGGCGACTGGGGTGTCAGCGCGTCGCCCGCGACTCTCCAGATCGCAAACATCCCGTCCGCTTTGAGAATCACCAGCCGGTCTGCCCAGCCAACCGCATCGACGGTCGTCCACTCGTCAGCCGCCGCAGCCTGCAAAGACGACGCACCGGCCACGATCAATCCCACAACGTAGAGCAGGAATTTCATGGGGGTTACCCCACTCAACGAACAAAGCGCCCTTTTCTTAGGACCACTTCGCTCGAAATTATTTCCCCTGCTACCGCCGCCCCTTCTTCGGCCGTCCGACCACGCTGGCCTTCGCCTTCGGGTACTCCTTGGCCACCGCCACCGCCGCCTTCCGATAGTCTCCGCTCTTCAGCGCGTTGACCTGGTCGCGCAGGAGCGCCGCGCGCTCGAACTCCAGCCGGCCCGCGGCCTCCTGCATCTCCACCTCCAGTTCCGCGACCACCGCGGCGACATCGTCCGCGCTTTCCGCTACCATCGGTTCTTCGTCGGGCCGCACGCCCGATCCGTCGTACACATGCAAACTCGTCTGCGCCGTGCGCTTCACACTGCGCGGCGTGATGCCGTGCTCCAGGTTGTACGCGAGCTGTTTCTCGCGCCGGTACTTCACGATCGCCATCGTGCGCTTGATCGACTCGGTCTCGTTGTCGGCGTAGAAGATCACGCGCCCTTTTTCGTGGCGCGCCGCGCGGCCCGCCGTCTGGATCAGGCTCGTCTCGCTGCGGAGAAAACCCTCCTTGTCCGCATCGAGGATCGCCACCAGCGCCACCTCCGGCAGGTCGAGGCCTTCGCGCAGCAGGTTGATGCCCACCAGCACATCGAAATTCCCCAGCCGCAGATTGCGCAGTATCTCCACGCGCTCGATCGCGTCGATGTCCGAGTGCAGGTACTCCACCCGGATCTTCGCCTCCCGCAGATAGCTCGTGAGGTCCTCCGACAGCCGCTTCGTCAGCGTCGTCACCAGCACGCGCTCCTTGGCTGCCACCGCCGCCCGGATCTCGCCGATGAGGTGCTCGACCTGGTTCTTCGTGGGCCGGAGCACGATCTCCGGATCGATCAGTCCCGTCGGGCGGATGAGCTGTTCGGCCACCACCGTCGAGAGCTTCATCTCAAACTCCGCCGGCGTCGCCGACACATACAGCGT
>JAPLTR010000531.1 GCA_026398065.1 Verrucomicrobiota bacterium
CGGTGAGCGGCCGCCTCACCGCGGCGCAGGCCGCCGCCGCCGGGCTCGCGGTGCTGGGTTCGTCCAACGCCTCGAACTACTGGGTTTGGATCGACGGCGTCGGGTTGATGAATTGGAAGGGCTTTGGTCAGACCACCGGGACCAACCATAACCTCTACCCGTACAACTATCCCGACAACCGCATCATTCCCAATCTGCCCAAGATCCCGCATCCCTCCTTCTACAACGCGCCGGACGTGGTCCACGTCACGGCGGACACGCGGGACCTCCAGGCCTCGTTCGGCAAGACGTTCGATTCCGGGGTGACGGCGGAGGTGGCGTTGGTGCGGGCGTCGATCGATCAGGACGGAGCGAAGAATTCGTTTTCCCCCGGGCTCAACGTCGTCCGCGTCGACCCCAACCAGCAGCTGCCGAACGGCCAGCCCAACCCGAATTTTGGGAGGAACTACACGCAGCTGGAATACGGCTACAACGTCGACGGCTCGTACCGGATTTCGGAGGCGGAGCGGATCGCGCTGGGTTACCCGGTCAAGGTCGGGCGGTTTGGCACGCAGAATCTGTCCCTGATCGCCCAGCACCAGGACGACCGCACCCGGCAGCGTTTCAACCGGGCCTACACGCCGGGCACGAACGGGGCGCTGGCCACGAACAACAACCTCGTCTATGTGTTTCACTACTTCGACGACCTGAACTACGCGCTGCCGGACCTGTCGAGCCTCACTCCGTTGAAATGGGTGCAGGACACCGACAACCGCGCGCACAACAAGGACGACTCCGTCACGCTGGGCACGGCCGGCAGTTACTTCCGCGACCGGCTCTCTCTGATCGGGGGATTCCGTCGCGAGCGTTACTCGTCCGTTTCCCAGACCATCGGCACGCGCGATCCGGTCACGTCGGAGGTGAGGACCTACATCGAGACGCCCCTGAGGGCCATGAACAGCTCTGTCTCCGCCGGCGCGGTCTATTTTCCGGTGAAGGTGCTCGGGGGCTACGTGCACTACGACGAAGGCTTCACGGTGATTTCGAACCCCAATCCCAACCTCGACGGCACGTATGCGGAGTCGGCGATCGCGAGTTCGCGCAATCTCTCCGCAGGCGTCCGGCTGACTTTTCTGCAGGGCCGGCTGGTCGGCTCGATCGGCCACTATCGCACAAACCAGAGCGGCATCACGGGCGTGACGCTCACGACCTACAACAATGCGCTCAGCGCGAATCGCGCGCCTCTGATCCCGATCGGAAACACGGCGACGGCCGCCGCCACCATCGCGGACAACGTCGTCACGCAGGGGCTCGGCTGGGAGGGCAATGTCACGGCCTCGCTCTCGAAATCGTTCCGGCTGTTGTGCAATGTCGCGCTGCCCGACGTCAAGATCATCGACCAGTACGCCAGTTTCCGGAAGTGGTTTCAGGCCGAGCTGCCGACCCTGCAGAAATGGGCCGATGAGCCGACGCTGCTGCCCACCGACTCGCGCCGGACGACGGCGCGCGACGCCATCACGGCCGGCCAGCGCCTGCTCAACGACTCGGCGGTCGGCCGGACGCAAAACCGGATCTACAAATACCGCGTCAATGTCTTCGGCAACTACACCGTGCCGGAGACGGCCCTGAAAGGCCTGCGCATCGGCGCGGGCGCCCAGCTGTTCGGCAAGCGCGTGATCGGAGCACCTCTCGCCGACGCGACCGCCTACGTCTACGACCGGGCCTACTATCTCGCGACGGCTTCGCTCGGCTACACGTTCACGAAGCGGCTGAACGGCCAGAAGTACAACCTCGACGTGCAGTTCAACGTCGTGAACCTGTTCGCCTACGACAATCCGCTGTTTGGCGGCACCGCCGTCTACAACAACACCTACCAGTATCCGAACTACTACACGGTCGCCGAGCCGCGCACGCTGCGGATGACGACGACCCTGTCGTTCTAGGCCGGGCGGAAGCCGTAGGCCGAAGCAAACGCGCCGAGGTCGGAAAAGACTGGCGCGCCGCCGGCGCGCAGGCGTTCGGCGGGATGGTGTCCCGCCGCGACAAGGGCGCAGTCCACGCCCAGTTCGCGGGCGACCTCGAGGTCGTGGAGGGTGTCGCCGATGAGCAAAATGTCCGCCGGGGCGACCGCGAGGCGGGCGACGAGATCGCGGCCGAGCGCGACCTTGCTGTGCGCGTGGTGGTTGTCGAGGCCCGCGATGTGGTCGAAGAGCCCGGTGAGCCCGAAATGCGCGACGATCTCCAGCAACGTTTCGTGGCGATAGGCGGAGAGGATCGACTGCCGGGCGCCGGTGGCGCGGACGGCGGCCAACGTTGAGGCGGCGGCGGCATGGAGCGGGGGCTCGGTGCGGCGGGCGTCGTAGTCGGTGATAAACTCGGTGCTGACCTTTTCGAACGGATCGGCCAGCGGGTCGAAGCCGAGGCGTCCGTAGTACGTGCGGACCGGGAAATCGAAGACCGCATGGTAGCGTTCGCGGTGGAGGAGCGGGAGCCGTCGACGCGCGAGGAGGGCGTTCATCACGCCGATGGTGTAGTCGAGATCGTCGAGCAGGGTGCCGTTCCAGTCCCAGATGAGGTGGCGGTAGCGGGGGCGGGTCATGTGGTGAAAACACTTTGGACAGCGGGGCGGGCGCCGCGCAATCTCCGCGCGATGCCCGTCGAAAAAACTCCCGAGATCCTCCGGTGGAAGTGCGTGTGCGCTTACGACGGCACGAATTTTGTCGGGTGGCAGAGCCAGGCCGGCGGCCAGACCGTACAGGGCGCGATCGAACAGCGGCTGGAGGCGATTTTCAAGGGACCGGTGCGGATCTACGGCAGCGGCCGGACCGACGCGGGGGTGCATGCGCACGGCCAGGTGTTTCATTTCGACGCCCCGTGGCGCCATGGCCCGGACAAGCTGCTCACGGCGATGCGCTCGACCCTGATGGAGTCGATCCAACTCAAGTCGGTGCGCGCCGTGGCGGCGGATTTCCACGCGCGGTTTCAGGCGAAGGGAAAACGGTACGTCTACCACATCTACCTGGGCGATGCGGACCCGTTTACGCGACCGTGGTGCTGGCAGATTTTCAATCCGCTGAACGTCGAGGCGATGGAGGCGGTCGCGGCCGTGCTGCGGGGGAAACACGATTTCCGGTCCTTCGCGGCCTTCAACGGCACAGAGCGCGAGGACACGGTGCGCGAGCTGCGGCGGCTCGACATCGTGCGCCGCGGGCGGCGCGTGACCATCACGGCGGAGTCGGAGGGATTCCTCTACAAGATGGTCCGCAGTCTCGTCGGCGCGCTGGTGGCGGCGGGCGAGGGGCGGCTCACGCCGGCGCAGGCGCGCGAGATCCTCGTTTCGAAGGTGCGGACGGCGCGGGTGTTCACCGCGCCGCCCCAGGGGCTGTTTCTCGACAAGGTCTACTACTGAGATGAAAACAGGCCTGAGCCGGGTGCTGCGCGGGCTGAGTGACACGGTGTTTCCGCCGTCCTGCGTGCACTGCCGGGGGCTGGTGGAGACGGAAGGAGTGGAGCAGGAGCCAATGGGGTTTCGCCATCTGTGCGCCCGGTGCGCGGCGCAGATCAGCTTCGTGCAGCCGCCGCACTGCTCGACGTGCGGCTCGCCGTTTTACGGCGAGGTGGAGGGCACGCGGATGTGCCCGCATTGCGACGGGCTGCACCCGGCGTTTCGCGAAGGACGGACGGCGGTGGTGTTCAAGGGGCCGGCGCGGGCGCTGATGATCGAGCTCAAGTACCACCGCGGGCTGTTCGTGCTGGAAGACATGGAGACGGTTTTTCGGCGCGCCGACCATGTGTGCGAACTCGTGCGCGGCGCCGTGCTAGTGCCCGTGCCGCTGCATCCGCGGAAACAGCGCAAACGCGGCTACAACCAGACGGCGCTCCTCGCGGAGATCCTCGCGCGGGTGGCGGGCGGGGGCGCACGGGTCGAATCGCTCCTGCGACGCGTGGAAAACACGGCGACCCAGACCGCGCTGGACCGGCGCACCCGGATGGCGAACCTGAAAAATGCCTTTGCGCTGGCGCGCGGCGCCGTCATCAATCCAGACCTTCATTATGTCCTCGTTGACGATGTCTTCACCACAGGCTCCACGCTTAACAGCTGCGCCCGGGCGGTTCGCCGCGCGGGCGGCCTGAACCTCGACGTCGTCACCTTCGGCCACGGCTGAAACCTCCCTGCCATGCATTTCGACAAACCGACCTACACCGTCCGCAAAACGCGCAAAAAAGACATCCCCAAGGGTGTTTACACGAAGGACCCCGCCAGCGGGGAGATCATCTTCAACAAGGAGATCGAGGACAACCAGATGGTCGTGCCGAAGAGCGGCCACCATTTCCCCATCGGCGCCCGCGCCCGCATCGCGAAGCTGTTCGACGAGGGCACGTTCGTGGAGGCCGAGGCGGCGGTGAAATCGAGCGACCCGCTCAAGTTCGTCGACTCCCAACCTTACCCTGAGCGTCTCAAGCGCTATGAAAAGGACAGCGGCCTGCCCGAGGCCGTCGTGTGCGGCACGGGGAAGATCCACGGCATTTTGGTGTCGGTCGCGGTGATGGATTTCCGCTTCTGCGGCGGCGCCATGGGCGCGGCGGCGGGCGAAAAAATCACCCGGGCCATCGAGACGGCGGCGAAGAAGAAGATCCCCTGCCTCATTTTCAGCGCCTCCGGCGGCGCCCGCATGCAGGAGGGCATCTACTCGCTCATGCAGATGGCGAAGACGAGCGCGGCCCTCGGCCGCCTCGCGGCGGCGAAACTGCCCTTCGTCTCCATCCTCACGCACCCGACGATGGGCGGCGTGACGGCCAGCTTCGCGACCCTGGGCGACGTCATCATCGCCGAGCCCGGCGCGCTGATCGGCTTTGCCGGTGCCCGCGTCATCAAGGACACCACGAAGCAGACGCTGCCCGCGGGTTTCCAAACGGCGGAGTTTTTGCTCAAGCACGGGCTCATCGACCAGATCGTGAGCCGTCTCGAAATGCGCGACCGGCTGCGCGACCTGCTGCTCGCCCTGCACGTGGGCAAGAAGACCACGGCGGCCGCGGCGGCGAAGAACTGAGCGCGCCTCCGCGCACCTCGATCACATGGGCGTTCCGACCGACTATGGGGCGGTGACGGAGTATCTCTTTGGCCTGAAGGCCAAGGGGGTGCGCTTCGGCATCGACCGCATGCGGCTGCTCGCGGCCGAGATCGGCCACCCCGAGCGGGCCGTGCCCTGTATCCACGTGGCGGGGACGAATGGCAAGGGCTCCGTCTCGGCGATGCTCGATGCGATCTTGCACGCCGCGGGCTGGCGCACCGGCCTCTACACCTCGCCGCATCTGGTGAAGCTCGGCGAGCGCGTGCAGGTCGAACGGCACCCACTGACCGAGGACGAGATCACGGCCTACACGCGCGAACTGCGCCCGGCGGCGGAGCGCATCGCGGCGGGCAGCGCGGACGACCATCCGAGCTTCTTTGAGTTCATGACGGCGATGGCATTTTTGCAGTTCGCCCGGAAAAAGTGCGACGTGAGCGTGATCGAGGTCGGCCTCGGCGGCCGGCTCGACGCGACCAACATCGTGACGCCCGAGGTGAGCGCGATCACCTCGATCGCGTTCGACCACTGCGAGTTTCTGGGCAACGAGCTCTGGCAGATCGCCACCGAGAAGGCCGGCGTCATCAAGCCGGGCCGGCCGGTCGTGATCGGCCGCGTGCCGGCGGTCGCGGAGCAGCTGATCCGCCGCATCGCCGCCGAACGCGACTCGCCCGTGTCGTCGGTGACCGAGCGGTTCGGCGACGACCTGGAGCGCTACCCGCACACCAATCTCGAGGGCGACTACCAGCGCTGGAACGCCGCGACGGCGACCCTCGTGGCGCGGGCGCTGGACCCGAAGTGGCACGTGACCGAGGCGGCCATCGCGCAGGGGCTGGCGCACGTGGACTGGCCGGGCCGCTGGCAGCGGGTGCGGATCGGCGGGCGCGTGACCATCCTCGACGCCTCGCACAATCCCGAGGGGGCGCAGGTGCTGGAGACGAACCTGACGCGGCTCGAAGCCGAGCTGGGGCGGGCGCCGGTGGTGATCACCGGCGTGCTCGGGGTGGCGCGGGCGCGGCCGCTGATCGACACGATCTGCCGGCACGCGAAGGAAATTCATTTCGTGGTGCCGAACCAGGCGCGCGCCTGCAGCCATGCGGAGCTGGAGGCGCTGGTGCCGGCGGGCTTCCGCGGACGCGTCGTGCGCGCGACGGTGGACGGCCTGTTTCCGGTGGGCGGCGGCTGCACGGCGGGAAAGGCGGACGACGTCGTGGTGGTCACGGGGTCGATCTACCTGCTCGGCGAAGTGATGGCGCGCCTCGGGCCGGGCACGGAGGCGGGCGAGGGCCGGCTGCAGGATTTCTGAGGATTCCGGCTCGCCCGGGCGGCGTCGCGGGCAGAGTCTGGCGGCACTCATTTACCCCATGCGATTCGCCCTTGGACTCCTGGCCGCCCTCGGTCTTTCGCTTTCGCTCGCCGCGGCGGAAGGGATGACGGGGCGCATTCTGGGCACGGTCAGCTGCGCCAGGGACCCGGCCCAGACCTACGCCCTGTATGTGCCATCGAACTACACGCCGGACAAGAAATGGCCGGTGATCTTCTGCTTCGATCCGGGTGCGCGTGGG